>JAQUTZ010000037.1 GCA_028694095.1 Minisyncoccota bacterium
CCTTACGTTTCCTTCAGCACTGCCGACAACAAGATGAGGCTGAGGGTTACCGACTCTGACGGATACTCCTGCCAGAGCTCCATTAAAGACATCACCGCCCAGCTGCCCCTGCCCGAGTACCAGGAGGCCATACCCGTAAGCTGGGTCAGGCAAGTGTTGGCAAGTATCGCTGATTTCATGGATTTCTTTCTAAAATAGATTCCAGTTCAGCTGTCTCAGCCCGCCTCCTCTTAGGATGGCGGGCTTTTGACAAAGCGCCTGAAATTTGATATAGTCAAAAAGTGAGGAAAAAATGCAAGCTCATTTGCGTTTTGACCGAACGAATAACTATATAATTCTTAAACTTGGATAATTGGATTTTCGACATAACAGTGAATCGCATGTTGAATTGCCAAATCTACTACAATCATGAATCAATATATCCTACTCGCGGTAGGTGTAGTTGCCTTAGGAATAGGATCTGTTTTGGGTTACTATACCCGCCAGTCAATCGCAAAAAAGAAACTAGGTACAATCGACCAGAAGCTTCAAGAGAAGGTAGCGCAAGCCCAGAAAGAATATGAGTCGATTCTGTCGCAGGCCAAAGAAAAGGCATCCGGCCTTTTAGATTCGGCCAAAGAGGAGGAAAATCAGCTCAGGAAAAGGGTTGCTGAAACCGAGCAGCTGATTTTGAAGCGGGAAGATATTCTCAATCAGAAGCTTTCCGACTACGATAAAAGAGAAAAAGAGTTTCAGGAAAAAGTGGAAAAGCTTAAGAGTATTAAGGAAAACCTAGAAACCCTTAAGCAGGAGGCTCTCCAAAAACTTGAAAAAATATCAGGTTTGCCGAAAGAAGAGGCAAAGAAAGAACTTCTAACTAACTGCGAAAAAGAATTTGAGATTGAGTTGCTGGAAAAAATGCGCAAGCTCGACCAAGAGGGGAGAGAGAAAATAGAGAGCAAGGCCAAGGATATGATAGCTCTGGCCATTCAAAGATGCGCTCTTTCCCAGGCTCAGGAAATGACCACCACCACTGTGGCTCTTCCCAACGAGGACATAAAAGGGAGGATTATAGGGAAAGAAGGAAGGAATATTAAAACTCTTGAGAAATTAACCGGAGTTGAAATAGTGGTTGACGAGACCCCTGAAGCCGTAGTGATTTCCAGCTTTGACCCGATTAGAAGGCAAATAGCCAAAGTCGCCCTGGAAAAGCTTATCCATGACGGCAGGATACAGCCTGCCAGGATAGAGGAAATAGTAGAAAAGACGGAACAAGAAATAGTCACCCAAATTAAAGAAGCCGGAGACACCGCCGTTTACGACACCGGCGTAGTCGGATTGGACCAAAAGCTTACCCAGCTTTTAGGAAGATTGAGGTTCCGCACCAGCTACGGACAGAATGTTTTGCTTCATTCCATTGAAGTTAGCCACTTGGCCGGAGCGCTTGCAGCCGAGCTTGGCGCCAATGTGAGAATAGCCAAAAAAGCAGGACTTTTGCACGACATAGGCAAGGCGGTGGACCATCAGGTTGAGGGGTCCCACGTGGATATCGGAATAAAAATACTGGAGAAGTTCGGCATGGAGAAAGAGGTGATAAGCGCCATGAAGTCCCACCACGAGGACTATCCCGCCGAATCCATTGAAGCTGTAATAGTACAGGCTGCCGACCAAATTTCAGGAGCCAGGCCTGGAGCCAGAAAAGATACCCTCGATAACTACCTTAAAAGATTAGGAGAATTAGAAGCGATCGCCACTTCCTTTGCCGGAGTGGATAAGGCGTATGCAATTCAAGCCGGCAGGGAAATAAGGATATTTGTTAATCCTCAGCAGGTCGACGACTTGGGTTCTCACAAAATGGCAAGGGAAATTGCCAAGAGAGTCCAGGAGGAACTGAGGTATCCGGGCGAAATAAAAGTAACAGTCATAAGAGAAAATAGAGTAACTGAATACGCAAAATAATATGCAAAAAAGCGAATTAGCCGAGGCTATAGCCAAAAAAACCGGTTTGTCCAAAAGACAGGCCGAAGAATCCTTAAACGTAGTCATTGGGGAGATAGAAAAAACTCTTTCCAAGGGCGGAGAGGTGGTTCTAACCGGATTCGGAAAGTTCCACGTAGTTAACAGGAAGGCCAGGGAGGGGATTAACCCCAAGACGGGGGAGAAGATAAAAATTCCCGCCCAGAAAGTTCCGAAATTCAAAGCCGGAAAAGCCCTCAAGGATTCAGTGAAATAAAGGTTTATTTGAAACAAAAGCGGCGCTTTATCAGCGCCGTTTTTGTATAATTGGAGCGGGCAAGGGGACTCGAACCCCTGTCATGGCCTTGGAAGGGCCAGGTAATGCCACTATACGATGCCCGCGTTTTCACCGCCTATTATACCAAAATATGAGCAGGATTCAATGGTCGGGGTACTCGGATTCGAACCGAGACTAAATCCTCCCAAAGGACTCGTGCTAGCCGTTACACTATACCCCGTACGAGCCAATGTTACCATCTTTTTGTTTATCTTTCAAATATGATACAATTAATGTAATGAGTTTTAAAGAAATCATAGACCAGCTTAATATTATCGGCCAATGCAGGAGATATAACCTTCCATTGCGCCATTGCCCCCAGTTTTTATTCTTAGTCATGGGAACGGTCATCGGCGTTACCGCTATAATTAGTTATTCTTTGGGGACTCGTTACGTGGTGGACCCCAGTTTGGTGGCTTTGATAGTTCTTTTGATGACTATCTTCCTTCTTTCCGTCAGCTTTGTTATTATCAGGAGCTTGGAGAGAATAGCGGAAGCAAACAGGCTGAAATCGGAGTTTATAAGCGTAGTTTCGCATCAATTGCGCTCGCCCCTTTCTAATCTGAAGTGGTCAACAGAGCTGATAACTTCGGGAAGGCTGGGAGAGATTGAAAAAAAACAGGCAGAATACCTTAAAATAATCAAAGAGAATATCGGCAGAATGGGGGAATTGGTTTCCGATTTGCTGATGGTTTCCAGAATAGAGCAAGGGAGGCTGCCGCTGGAAATTTCGGAGTTTTCGCTGAAGGAAATGACGGAGCAAATAATCAACAAGTTTAAGGCTTATGCCGAAGCTTCTAATATTGAAATAACTTTTAATACCGAGGAACCGCTTTCCAATGTGGTTGCCGATCCGTCGCAGACAAAATCAGTAATAGAAAATCTGCTGGATAATGCCATCAGGTATATAAAAGGGAAGGGAAAAATAGAAATATCAATAAGAAAACGGGGCGATTTCCTGCTTTTCAGCATAAAAGATACGGGCGTTGGAATTCCCCAAAAAGACCAAAAGCATATCTTCCAGAAATTCTTTCGTTCAGCAAATGTTATGAAGCACCAAACGCAGGGTTCGGGACTCGGATTATATATAGTAAAATCGATAGTTGAAATGTGCGGAGGAAAAATATGGTTTAATTCAAGAGAAGGGGAGGGGACGACTTTTTTGTTCACCCTTCCGATTAAAAAAAACAGAAAAACGGTCGACAATACCCGTTAAATTAAAAATATTATGCCCAAAAAAATTCTTTTCGTTGAAGATGAATCGGCTCTTCAGAAAACCTTCGGAGAAGTGCTGATGCAGGAAGGATACCAGGTTATCAGCGCTATGGACGGAGAAGAGGGGTTAAGGCTGGCCCAAACCGAAGAACCGGATTTAATTCTTTTGGATTTAGTTCTTCCCAAGCTTCACGGTTTTGAGGTTTTAAAAAAACTTAAAGAAGATTCCAGTACGGAAGATATTCCCGTGATCGTTCTTACCAACCTGGAATCAACAGGCGACGTGGAGAAGGCGGTAGAGCTGGGGGCCACCACTTATCTGGTTAAGGCTAATTACGACCTAGAAGACGTCTTAAAGAAAGTAAAAGACGCCCTGGGAGACTAACCTTCTTGATTTTATACCGATTTCGGGTATAATTGGACTGTTGCCCCTGTAGTTCAACGGATAGAATAGGACCCTTCTAAGGTCTAGATCTAGGTTCGATTCCTAGCGGGGGCATGTGGTGGGCGTAGCTCAA
>JAQUTZ010000038.1 GCA_028694095.1 Minisyncoccota bacterium
TTTTCCTTGATTATTCGATTCTAAGTATTTTGTACCTTACTCTTCCCTGGGGGGTTTCCACTAAAACCGTAGTTCCCTTGGGCTGGTTAACGAAAGCCTTTCCCAGAGGCGAATCGGCCGATATTTTGCATTCAATGGGATTGGCTTCTTCGGAGCCTACTATCTTGAATTTCTCTTTTTGGGCTCCGTCGCTGACCAGAATAGTAGAACCCACCTGAGCAACGCTTTTTGTAACATCGCCCGGCATTATTATGGCATTGTTGATTAATTCCTCCAGCTCCAGAATGCGGCCTTCCATAAAGCCCTGCTCTTCTTTGGTTTCATGATATTCTGTATTTTCAGTTAAATCTCCGAAGGCAATGCATTTTTCCAGCCTGTCGGCTATTTCTTTTCTCTTGTCTTCTTTTAAATACTTCAATTCCTCTTTAAGTTTTCTAAGCCCTTCGGGCGTAAGATACTTTTGGTCCATATTGGTATTATCTAAATATACTCGACTGGCAGGGACTGTCAAGGAGTTTCTCCTGTGGAAAAATACCAGCCCAGAACTTCGTTGGCCACCGGCAAGACCGCCGCTGGAATTCCCTGCGGAGTTCCCTGAACGTTTTCCACCACTATGGTCAAAACTATTTCCGGGTCGTCGTAAGGAGCGAAAATCGTTATCCAGTTGTGATAAACATCCTCTTTCCCGGTTTGGGAAGTTCCCGTTTTTGCGGCAGCTTCCACCGGAAGCCAGTTCAAAGAATAACTTGATCCTTCGGGCGAGGTAACCGCCTGCCTCATCCCCTGGCGAACCGTTTCCAAATTATCCTGAGAAACCGGCAAAACCTTTAGAATGCTGGGGCCTATTTCTTCCAGGGACTCTTTATTGGAATCAACGATTTCCTTAACCACTTTCGGCTGAAAGATTTTTCCGCCGTTGGCTATGGCCGCGTAAGCTGAAGCCACCTGAATAGGGGTAATGGAAAAAGGACCCTGGCCGATGGATAGATGATAAGTGTCCCCTGTCGTCCATTCATCTTCCAGGTCGGGAAGTATTCCTTTTCCCTCCTTGGGCAAATCAACCCCCGTTTCAGTCCCCCAATTAAATTCCTGCAGCCACTTTTTTATCTTCGTCGGACCGAGCCCTTTAAAGTCCTCGTAGCCTCCGCCTACTTGATAGAAAAAGGTGTTAACTGATTCGGCAATGGCCCTCTTAACGTCGCTAGTGCCGTGGTATTTCCAGTCGGCGTAGCACTGGGGTTCGGCTTCGGGAAACCAGGGATTCTCAATACATACTTGCAGGGGGGAATAAATTTTAGTGTCAGCTTGAATGATTCCTTCCTCGAGAGCAGCCGTAGCTATGAGGGGCTTAATGGTTGAGCCGGTGGGATACCCGAATCCGGAAACGACTCTGTTAAAAAGCGGATCGCCGGGGTTCGATTGCATCGCCTCCCAATCCTCCTGGGATATGCCCTGGCTGAATAAATTGCTGTCGTAGTCGGGCAAGCTGACCAAGGCTAAAACTCCTCCGGTTTTGGGATCCAAAGCAACAGCCGCCGCGCCGGTTCCCCCGACTCTTTCTACCGAGGCGGATAAAGAAGAAGCCAGCTTCTCCTGGAGGCCGGAATCCAGCCATAAAACCAAGCTGTCGCCCGACTGGGGCATGGAAACCACTTCCTTGGAAATAGGCCGGCCATAAACATCTCTTTCAATATAAAGCTCGCCGGGCTTGAAAGTTAAAACTTCATCGTAATAGCTTTCCAATCCGGCTTTCTGGCCGGTCTTCCTTTTGTAGCCCAGTAAATGAGAAAACAAGGAGCCCGATAAGTATTCTCTTTCGGCGCTGTTGATTATTTCCAAGCCTGGCAAGTTTTCTTTTTCCGCTTCCAGAATAATAATGCTTTGGTGCGATATATTCCGGGCTATAACCATCTCAGCCAGATTTGAACTGCCCACCTTCTCTTTAATTTCATTAAAATCCAGCTCCATCACTTCTGCCGTCTTCCGCAATACCGCGTCCCTAGCCGATTCTTCCTCCGGGAGATCATTAGTGAGAACGGCCAAATCGAAACTGGGCCTGTTAAATACAAGCTGGTTCATATTCCTGTCGTAAATTACCCCTCTTTCGGCTTCTATCATGCGGACGGCGTACTGATTTTCTCTGGCCAGCTGCGAATATTCTTCTCCGCTTATTACCTGCAATTGAAAGGTTTTTGCGAAAATAAAAACCAGCATCAATAAAAAAACAACCGAAAACCCCTGAAGGATGCGGCGGGAAATCGGCGTTTCCAGTTTTTTCCCCGAAACCCCCATCTCCTTTTCTTTGCTGTGGGCTAAGGAGTCGAGCAGTATTTCGGAAGGATCTATTTCCTTGCCGAATTTTTTGACTTTAAAGCTGGATAACCGAGGACCTGACATATTTTTTAAGAATAAGCTGTATAAAAACCGCTACTAATAAAAGCAATATCACGTGGAATCCCAGAAACTGAGAAGAAAAAACGTCCCAAAAGAATCCCCCTATCACCGCCGAAAACAAGCCGAAATAGCTGTCGCGGATAAAAAGATTTATCAAGACGACCGTCAAAAGGATAAGGTTGGCTATGAATCCGAAAATGCCGAAATGGACTAAAAAGGCTGACTGGAAGATAGCCAAAAAATAAAATGCGGCGATTAATAATATTATTCGTAGAAACATTAAAAATCTAAGATAATGAAAATTTGCCTTAATTTTTCAATAGTAAAGAAAAGCTGGACCTCGGCTTTTTGAAACGGATCTGCGTCGTTCTTTTGGATTTCAGCTACCGATCCCACCAGCAATCCGGGCGGAAATATTCCGCTTAATACGCTGGAAACCACCAAATCCCCCCTATTAACATCTATATCTTTTGGCAGCAGTTCCAATAGGGCGCCTCCGCTTCCCTGGCCCTTAATCAGTCCGGTTGCCCCCGTTTCGGAAACCTCGGCGTCAAAGGAGCTGTTTTTACCGGAAATTAGCGCAACCCTGGAACGGTTGTCATACACCTCGGCAATTCTTCCTACAGCCACTCCCTGCTGATTAATTACCGGCATGTCTTTTGAAAGTCCGTCTTTAGACCCTTTGTCTATAATCACGGAATCTTCGCCTAAATCTTTGCTGATTACCTTGGCAGTCTCCATTTGGAACTCCTTTTCCAGCCCCACCCTTAAAGCGTCCCTCAGGGCGGTATTTTCCTCTCTGATTTCCCTAAGCAGAACCAGTTCTGCCATCAGCCGCTGGTTTTCCAGGGCCAGATTTTCGTTCTCTTCCTGAAGGCTTTTTATGGCAGGAATAACCCCGAAAACGTCGGAAGCTCTATCGCCCGCCTGCCAAAACCAGTTTTGAACGGGCGAAGATATGTTGTAGAAAAAGCTCTTCACTCCTCCCTGGAAAAAATTCAGGGAAAATATAATCAGAACCGCGGCTATCAAGGCTAATGCCTTATTTTTTCCGACTTTTAATTTCATAGCTTTAAGTATTATATAGCATTTGAGCCAAAACAAAAAGGCGCTTTGGTGGCGGCTACCTACTTTCGCGCATAAGCACTATCATCGGCCTCTGGTTATTTCACTTCCGTGTTCGAAATGGGAACGGGTGGAACAAACCCAGTATAGCCGCCACTAAAACGCCCTTTTTCTCGATCATTGATTGCCAGCTAAGCAGAGAATATTATGATGATCGATTAGTACTCCTCGGCTTAACGCGTTGCCGCGCTTCTACCTGGAGCCTATCAAGCTCATAGTCTCTGAGCGATCTTAAAGATTCCTAATCTTGGGGTAGGCTTCGAGCTTAGATGCCTTCAGCTCTTATCCCTTCCTAACTTAGCTACCCAGCAATGCCGTTGGCACGACAACTGGTACACCAGAGGTTAATTCATCCGGGTCCTCTCGTACTACGGATGACTCCCCTCAAGAATCGACGCCTGCGGTAGATAGGGACCAACCTGTCTCACG
>JAQUTZ010000039.1 GCA_028694095.1 Minisyncoccota bacterium
CTACCCCGAAATGCTTAAATAGGCATCCGATGAGAATATCGTTTTCAATAATCTTGGGCGCTTCCAGTTCGGATAAAATATCCTTAACTGGAATGGGATAAAGATTCTTGGCTTTAAAATTCTTGTCGCCGAAAACCAATCCTCCCTTCTTGAGGTTCTTTTGATGGAGATCGATGGTTTTTTGGTCGAGGGCTAATATAAGGTCGTATTCCAGTTCATGGGAATAAACCGGCTTATCGGAAATCTTGAGAACGTTGAAGTTGTTCCCTCCCCTGATCAAGGACGGGTAATCGCGGTAATTAAATACGTAATACCCCAAACTGCAAAATATTTTCCCGATGACGTGGGAGGTTACCGCCGAACCGAGTCCCGCGGCTCCGCCGATTAATATGTTTATAGTCATTATTAATTATTCTACTGTTACTGATTTGGCTAAATTTCTCGGCTTGTCCACGTCGCAGCCTCTGAGAACGCCGACGTGATAAGCAAAGAGCTGGAGAGGAACAACGCTCAAAATTGGAGTCAGAATTTCCGAAACTCTGGGGATATAAATGACGTCGTCAACGATATTCTTTATATCCTCGTTTCCTTCGGTAGCTATGGCTATCACCTTTCCGTTCCTTCCTTTCACTTGCTGAATATTGGAAACCATCTTTTCGTAAACGGAATCGGAAGGACAGACAGCTACCGTCAAAAAGTTCTCATCAACCAAAGCCAGAGGGCCGTGCTTTAACTCTCCTCCGACAACGCCTTCGGCGTGAAGATAGGAAATTTCCTTTAGTTTCAAAGCTCCCTCCAAAGCAATGGGAGCGTTGTATTTTCTGCCGATAAAGCAGCCGTTATTAAAATCCTTGTACTTTTCGGCAACTTCCTTTATTGTATCATTTTGTTTTAAAATTTCAGCAACCAATTCGGGAAGCTTTTGGATATCGGCTGCTATCCTTTGTCCTTTAACCAGACTGAGGTTTCTCTGCCTGCCGAGGTATAAGGTCAATAGGGCTAAAATAGCCAATTGGGAAACGAAAGATTTGGTAGCAGCCACTCCGATTTCAGGACCGATGTGATTGTAAACTCCCGCATCAGTCTCCCTGACAATGCTGCTGCCGATAGCATTAACTATTCCCAAGGTAAGAACTCCCCTTCTTTTGGCTTCTTGAATTGCCGCCAAAGTGTCGGCGGTTTCTCCTGACTGGGAAATGCACAAGAGAGCGGTATTCTCTTCCAGAATGGGCTTTCTGTACCTAAACTCGGAAGCTATGTCCACTTCAGTGGGTATTCCCGCATACTCTTCCATCATGTATTTTCCTATCAATCCGGCATGGTAGGCCGTGCCGCAAGCGACAATCCTTAATCTTTTTATTTTGCGGAGCTGGTCGGACACGTTTTGCAAGCCTCCCAGTTGAGCCAATCCTTGTTCTAAAATTAATCTGCCTTTAAGAGAATTCTCCAGGGCTTCGGGCTGCTCCATTATTTCTTTAAGCATATAGTGGGGATAGCCTCCCTTTTGAATTTCTTCCGCATCTATTTCCAAATCCTCCGGCTGTTTTTCTTTTAAGATATAAAAATCGTTGTGGTTGATTACGGCAATTTCGTTGTCCTCCAAGTTGACCACTTGTTTGGCGTAAGGAACTACGGCGGTAGCGTCGGAAGCAACTATGTAGCCGTCATTAGCCGATATTCCTATAACCAGCGGACTGGAAAGGCGGGCTGCTACCAGCTTCTGGGGATCGTCTTTTGCTATTATGGCCAAGGCATAAGCCCCTCTAATCAGCCTGACTGCTTTTCGTACAGCCTCCTCAAGGTTGCCGTCAAAAAACTTTTCTATTAAATGGGCTATCACTTCGGTATCGGTTTCCGAAACAAACTTGTGCCCCTCTTTTTCTAAAGACTCTCTGAGTTCTTTATGGTTTTCAATAATGCCGTTGTGAACCAGCCAAATGTTTCCCTTGCAGTCGGAATGAGGGTGGGCATTGGCTTCGGTGACTCCTCCGTGAGTGGCCCATCTTGTATGAAATAAAGAAGGGTTGCCGTTAAGGCTTAATCCGCTCTTTGCGATTTTATTCTCCAAATCGTCTATTCTGCCTATTGATTTCAGCCCTATAATTTGATTTTTCTCCGAATCGAAAACGGCCAGTCCAGCTGAATCATACCCCCGGTATTCAAGCCGCTTCAATGCGGCCAATCCGACCTTAATGTCCCTTTGTTTGCCGATATAGCCTACTATACCGCACATATTATATTACTATATTTATTAGCCTGCCCGGCACGTATATTACCTTAGCCGGCTCTTTATTGCCTATCCAATTATGCAACTTTTTCGAGGAAAATGCAACCCCCCTTACCTCCTCCTCCGTGGCATCGGCAGGCACTTCTATTTTGTCCCTGACCTTGCCGTTAACCTGGACAATAATGCTCACTGTCTCCTCTTTAATCAAATCTTCATCGCACTCGGGCCATTTCTCCCAAAAAACGCTTTTTTTGCGTCCCGATTCCCGCCAAAGCTCTTCGGCCATGTGCGGAGCAAAGGGAGAGAGCATTATAATCAGCCTGTCTAAGGCATCCCTGCCGACCTCCCCTTCTTTTTCCCGGCAAAGATTAACGAATTCCATGAAAGCGGCGACCGTCGTGTTGAATTTTGTCTTTTCCATGTCCTCGTCTATCTTTTTGTTAAGCTTGTGGAGGGCTGAAATTATTTCCCGGCTGCTCTTTTCGGGCTTTTCCCCTTCATAAAGAGCCCAGAGTTTTTCTAAAAATCTGGCCACCCCCTTCACCCCCTGGGTGCTCCAGCCGATGGCCTGCTCAAAGGGGCCCATAAACATTTCGTAAACCCTTAGGGTATCAGCTCCCCACTCTTTGACGATATCGTCGGGATTAATGACGTTGCCAAAGGATTTGGACATCTTTCTGCCGTCCTCCGCCAAAACTATTCCATGGGAGGTCCTTTTTTGATAGGGCTCTTTATGGGGAGCCGCTCCGATATCGTAAAGGAATTTATAAATGAACCTTGAGTAGAGTAAATGCAAGGTTGTATGCTCCATTCCCCCGTTATACCAATCCACTGGCATCCAGTATTCCAAATTCTTTTTATCGGCCAAAGCTTTATTATTGCCGGGATCTGTATAGCGCATATAGTACCAATTGGAACCGGCCCAATTTGGCATAGTATCGGTTTCCCTTTTTGCCGGTTTTCCGCATTTCGGGCACTTAACGTTAATCCACTCTTTAATTTCCGATAAAGGCGACTCTCCTGTCCCGGTGGGCTGATATTTTTCAACATAAGGAAGCTCCAGCGGTAAATCTTTTTCCGGAACCGGTACGGCGCCGCAATCCGGACAATGTATTATGGGGATAGGCTCTCCCCAGTAGTGCTGCCTGGAGAATATCCAATCCCTGAGCTTGTAATGAACGGTCTTGCGGCCCAATCCTTTTTTCTCCAGCCATTCGGTGATTTTTTCTATCGCCTCTTTGGATTTCAAGCCGCTGAATTCCCCGGAATCAACCAAAACCCCGTAATCGATAAAAGCGTCGCTGGAGATATCGCCTCCGGATATAACCTCCCTTATTTCTAATCCGTACTTTCCGGCGAATTTATAGTCCCTCTTGTCATGAGCCGGAACCACCATAACGGCTCCACCCCCGTAAGAAGAAATAACGTAATCTCCCAGCCAGACTGGCACCTTTTCTCCGTTCGCGGGATTTAAGCAGTAAGAGCCGGTGAAAACTCCTGTTTTTTCTTTTTCCTCCGACGTTCTTTCCAAATACGTTTTTTTCTTGGACTCTTTTATATACTTTTCCGCTTCTTTTTTATGCTCCTTGGTTATGATTTTTTCCGCCAAAGGATGCTCCGGCGCCAGAACAACGGCTGTTACTCCGAAAACCGTATCGGTCCTCGTAGTAAATACGCTTATGGTTTCATCCGAACCTTCCAC
>JAQUTZ010000006.1 GCA_028694095.1 Minisyncoccota bacterium
CTATCTTTACTCCTCCCTGCTCCACCAGCCGCCGAGCCTCTGCCTTGGAAGGGGCCATGCCGGCTTCTATAAGCAATTCCATTATATTCATGCTTTTCCTGGATATTTTCACTTCGGGAAACTCGGAAGGCGCCTGCTTCTGCCTGAACACCCGGTCAAACTCTCTGTCTGCCCTTGAGGCGGCCTCCTCGCCGTGATAAATCCCTACTATTTCCCCGGCTAGCTTTCTTTTTAACTGCGACGGATTTACTTTCTTTTTATTTAAATCATTCTCGTATTCAAGGATGTCTTCCTGAGAGACTTCTGTTAGATTCCGGAAATAGGAGATTATCAGCTCGTCGGGGATGGACATTATCTTTCCATACATCTCTTCGGGGGTGTCGTCCAGCCAGACGCAGTTGCCGGAAGACTTGCTCATCTGCTTGCCGTCCGTCCCCAGTATCATCGGAGTAGTCATAACGAACTTTTCTTTTCCCTTCATTTTTTCCATCAATTCCCTGCCTATGAGCATATTGAATACCTGGTCGGTGCCGCCCACCTCCAGATCCACGTCCATAGCAACCGAATCATAGCCCTGTAATAAAGGATAGAGGGTTTCATGGAGCCAAACGGTCTCCCCCTTATTCAGCCTCCTTTGGAACATATCTCTTTGAAAAAGCTTCACCGCTGAAATATTGGAGGCGATGTCCAGTATTTCCTTCAGTCCCAGCTTTAACAGCCAATCTCCGTTGTATTTTATTTTCACCTTGGAAAAGTCCAATATTTTCGAGGCCTGCTTCTTCCAGGTTTTTATATTCTCTTTTATCTCTTTTTCCGTTATTTTCGGCCTTAGACTGTCCCTTAAGGAAGGGTCTCCCGCCAATACGGTCCCGGTTCCGAATACCACGATGACTTCATGTCCTAAGTCGGCAAACTGCTGAAGTTTTCGGAGAGGTATGCTGTGGCCCAAATGAAGCTTCTTGCTGGTAGGATCTATGCCGTTATACAGCCTTATTTTTCTTTTCTTCATTAAAGAAGCCAGGCCTTCCTTGGTCGGCAACACTTGTTCTACTCCCTTGGTTAAAACTTCCTCTATTTTTTTAGAATCGCTGTTCATTAGATTAAATTTATCACCTAATCGGCCTTATGACAAGTTTAGGTTTATTTGAAAAAATCTTAAAGAATGTTATAATTGGCAACGAGGCAAAGAAACAAAGATTCTGCTAATTTATGGCAAAACGCAAAACGCGGCGCCGTTTCTTCAATAAAGAAAATAAGTGGCATCTGGCCCTGAAAATAATTTTGGGCT
The DNA here is from genome assembly GCA_028694095.1 of Minisyncoccota bacterium. Classification (GTDB taxonomy): domain Bacteria; phylum Patescibacteriota; class Minisyncoccia; order Minisyncoccales; family MHMH01; genus JACOYH01. The sequence goes on from JAQUTZ010000006.1 coordinate 1,289, forward strand.
GTTTTTTGTTTTCTGTTTTTTTCGTGGCTGCCGTTTTCGTCTATTTTGCCAAAGACCTTCCCAGGCCGGAGCTATTCACGGAAAAACCCTTCGTTCTGCCGACTAAAATATACGACAGCAAGGGAGAAACCCTTCTTTACCAAATATACGGAGAAGAAAAAAGAACCGTGGTTTCTTTGGACCAAATATCCGATAACCTTGAACAGGCCGTTTTAGCGGCGGAGGATTCTAATTTTTACAACCATTTTGGCTTGGATATAGAAGGAATAATGCGCTCTGTTTTTAAGAATATACAAACAGGGACATTGAATTATGGCGGGTCTACCTTAACCCAGCAACTAATAAGGTCCAGCTTTCTTACCCTGGATAAAACTGCTAGCAGGAAAATAAAAGAAATTATTTTATCTTTAGAGCTCGAAAGAAGATACTCTAAAGACGAAATATTAAGTTTTTACCTAAACCAGGTTCCTTTTGGCTCTAATTGCTACGGAGTGGAAGCAGCTTCTCAAACGTTTTTTAATAAGCCTGCAGCCGATGTCTCCCTGGAAGAAGCGGCTCTCTTGGCTTCCTTGATAAACGGAACAACCAGGTTTTCTCCTTATGGAAGCCACGTGGACGAGCTTTATGCTAGAAGAGATTACGTTCTGGATAGAATGGTTGCCTTGAAATATATAACGGAAGACGAGGCTAATGAAGCTAAAGAAGGAAAGGCTGAATTCGCGGAATCTACCAATCCCATTAAAGCGCCTCACTTCGCCCTTTATGTCCGCGAGTATCTGGAAGACAATTATTCCGATTACTTTTTGCAGACTAAGGGATTAAAAGTATACACTACCCTCGATTGGGAACTCCAGCAGGCGGCCGAAACCGCCATTCAAAACGGAGTTGAGCATAATAAATATTACAACGCCCATAATGCCGGACTGGTGGCTATAGACCCCAATACGGGAGAAGTCCTTGCTATGGTAGGATCGGCTAATTGGTATGAAGCGGAATCTTACCCCGAAGGCTGCATCCCCGGGAAAACCTGCTTATTTGAACCGAAACTCAACGTTACCGTTTACGGGGGAGGGAGACAGCCGGGTTCGTCTTTTAAACCCTTCGCTTATGCCAGGGCCTTTAAGGACGGCCTTACGCCAGATACCATAGTTTGGGACGTAAAAACGGAATTTAATCCTAACTGCACCTCTACTTCTATCGAAGAAAAGGATCAATTCGACGGAGACTGCTATCATCCTAAAAACTACACGGGCGATTCTTCGGGCCCCGTCACCCTCCGCGAAGCGCTGGCTCAATCTATTAATGTGCCGGCGGTAAAAGTTCTGTATCTAGCGGGATTATCCGAAACAATTGATTTAGCTAAAAGCATGGGCATTACCACCCTTAACCAGGAACCTTCCTGGTACGGACTAAGTTTGGTATTGGGGGGCGGAGAGGTCAGGCTGATAGATATGGTATCGGCTTACGGGGTTTTTGCCACCGAAGGATACAGCATCCCTCCGGTTTTTATATCAAAAATAGAAGATTCCGAGGGTAATATAATAGAAGAAAATAATCGAACTCCTAAAAAAGTCCTTGATACCCAAACAGCGAGGCTTATCAACGACGTTCTCTCGGACAACGAAGCCAGGGCTCCCCTTTTCGGCTGGAATTCCCCCCTGTATTTTCCCGGATATGACGTAGCTGTTAAAACCGGTACTACCCAGGAGTATAAAGACGCCTGGACCGTCGGCTATACTACTTCCGTTGTGGCCGGGGTTTGGGCCGGCAATAACGACGGCACGCTACCGGACCAAAAACCGGGATTGGTTCTCGCTTCCCCTATTTGGAACGAGTTTATGCAAACAGCCTTAGAACTATACCCTAGCTCGGAATTTAACGAGCCCGCCCCCGCTGAAACAGAAAAACCCGCCCTAAACGGAGAGATAGACGAAGACGATCCTCATTCTATACTCCATTATGTAGACAGGTTTGATCCTCTAGGCGACGAGCCGGAAAAACCGGAATTAAACGCCCAATACACCAACTGGGAAGAAGCTGTTAAGGCCTGGATAACAAACAACCCGGGCTGGGTTACGACGCTTTAATAGGCATTACAACGTAGAGATAATTAACATCTCCTTCCGGCCTTACTAGAGCAGGGCCCTCCTCGCCGTTCAATTCCATGATAACGTTCTTGCTTTTTATATTGTTAAGCCCGTCAATTAAAAACCTGTAATTGAAAGATATCTCAGCCTCCTCGCTGTTGTTCTGGTTTATTTTAACAGGTAGGAAGCTTTTATTCTCTCCGAGTTCGGGATTCTGAGAAAGTATTTCTATCCCTCCTTTCTTGCCGTCCACCTTTATTTTAACTTCATTACTTTTGCCGCTGAATATACTGGCGGTTTTTATTTGATTGATAAACTTATCTTTTTCAATAACCAACTGAGTTTCAAATTTTTTGGGAATAATTCCTTGATAGTCGGGGTACTCTCCCTCAATTAAACGAGAAACGATTTGTATTTCAGGGTGGTCTGTTTCGGCCATTGGATATTCAAACAATACCTGATTAGCTGATATATACATTTTCACTTTTCCCTCATATTCTGAAAGAATATTAACTATTTCTCTGGCTGATTTTTGAGGAAGAATAAACGACAAAGCTTTATTTAAGCCCTTTTCAAACCTTAATTTTTTTTCAGCAAGCCTGAAGCTGTCGGTAGTAGTAAGGCTTAATCCGTCTTTTTGAAAATTAAAACAAACTCCGGAAAGCTCGGGCCTGGCCTGATTCATAGTGGCGAAGTCCACTACTTGAGATATTCCCTCACACAATACCGAACTATTCATTTCTATAACCCCGTTATCTTCAATCGCGGGAATAATAGGGAATTCTTCCGAAGACTGCCCTTTAATTTTCGTATTGTATTCTTCGCACTGGATAGAAAGGTCTTGGTTTTTAGAATCGATGGTTATTTTTTTATCGGGAAGTAAATTAACAAAATTCATCAAGATTTTAGCGGGCACGGTAATTTCCCCTTCTTTTTCGGTTTTAACTAAAGTCCAATACTTAATTCCCAATTCTAAATCGGTAGATGATAAATTTAAAAAATTCTTCTTTACGGAAATTAAAATATTATTTAATATCGGCAGAGTTAAGTTTTTTCCAGCCACTCTCCCGACAATATTTAATCCCTTACTTAAATTTTCTTTTAGTATTATTATTTTCATATTTAATTATTATTACTATTATTACTCAACCCTTAAACTGTGGATTACCCCTATAATTACGCTTAAAAATAGGGTTACTAATCTGTGAATTCTTTTGTTAATAATTATCTAATTTCAATTGTGAATTCTTAAGATTTTTTCCTAACCTGTTTTATTCCCTGGTTTATACCTTGATTCTCCACAGGTTATTCAACAACTAATTAACACTACATCCTGTAGATTTGTTCCTTAATTAAATTAATTTCATCGGATAATCCCTCGTTTTTTTCCACCTCCTTCAGTATTTTATTGTAAGCATGGATAGCGGTGGTATGGTCTTTTCCTCCGAATTTAGTCCCTATAAAAGGGAAAGAGCTCTTTAGTTCTTCCCTTAAAAGGTACATAGCTATCTGCCTCGGTCTCACAATTTCCTTCTTCCTGGAGGTAGCAATTATATCCCTTTCTTTTACATCATAATGGAAGGAAACGGCCCTTATTATCTTTTCGGGGTTAGCCACCTTGGTCGGAGAGAAAATCAGGTTTTTTAGAAGGGTTTTAGCGGTATCTACTGTCGGAGCTTGGTTGTTGAGCTTCTGATAGGCAGCTAAGCGGTTAAGGGCTCCTTCCAGCTCCCTGATATTCCTTTGAATATTATTGGCTATATATTCTATTATATCTTCTGAAAAGTTGACTTTCTTTTCCTGGGATTTGCTCTTTAAAATAGCCACCCTTGTTTCATAGTCCGGAAGGCTGATGTCGGCTATCATTCCTCCTTCAAACCTGGATCTTAGCCGTTCCTCTAATGCGGAAATAGCCTTGGGCGGCCGGTCGGAAGACAAAATAATCTGTTTGTTTTTCTCGTACAGGCTGTTGAATATGTGAAAAAATTCTTCCTGGCTTTTTTCTTTGCCGGCAAAGAACTGAATATCGTCAATAATTAAGACGTCGATATCCTTATATAGCGACTTAAACTTATCTATATTGTGGTTTTTAATAGAATTAACTATTCCTGAAGCGAATTTTTCGGAAGAAACGTACTTTACTCTTTTTTGAGAAAATTTATTTATCACCTCGTTGCCTATGGCCTGGAGCATGTGGGTTTTTCCCAGCCCCACTCCCCCGTAAACGAAAAGAGGATTATAAACCGATCCGGGATTGTTGGCTATCGCCCAAGCTGCGGCGTGGGGTAGCTCGTTAAAAGGGCCGACTATGAAATTATCGAAAGTGTAGCGGGGGTTGAGGTTGCTGTTTTTGTCTACCTTGAATTCCTGGAATTCTAGCTGGGATTCCTGGGTTTGGATATCAACCGGAGAACTGCTTATTGGCAAAGAAGGCACAGTCCCGGGCTTGGCTACGGTATATTTTACCTCCTTAATTTCTTCGTCCAGACTATGGAGAATTTTGTGTATGGTTTTATTATATTTGTTTTCCAGCCACTCCTTGGAAAAATTATTGGGAACGGCTATGACCACCTGCCCTCCTTTTTTAGACAGAATGCCGGTATTTCTAAACCAGGTGGCGAAATTAGCCTTAGAGATATTAAATTGTATCTGGGCAAGCAGCGCCTGCCATAATTCGTCTTTATTCATATTCTTACCTTAAACCGTTAAGGACCTTTTGAAAATAGTCTAAAATCGCCTGAAGCTATTATATCACACGTCAAATAAAATAAAAATGAACGTAACCGGCCCTAACCCTGTTAATAAATTGTGGAAAATGTGTTAAGAATTCATTACCCAAATAAGCTCCAATAACCTGGTTTGCCGTTTTATGGTTGTTGTGATAAGATAAATAATGTTTAATCATTAAATTACTAAAATGAGCGTAACCTACCAGCCCAAAAAAAGAAAAAGAAAAAAAGCCCATGGATTCAGGGCTAGAAGCAAGAAAGCGGGAGGGAAAAAGGTTTTGTCCAAAAGAAGAAGGAAGAAGAGGGCGAAATTAACCGTTTAACCGCATGCTGCCGGATCCCAACCGCCTTAAAAAGACCAAAGAAATAGAAAGGGTTTTTAAGGAAGGCAGGGGGCTTAAAGAGGACAGCCTGCTGCTTAAGGCGGCCCCGAACAATCTTGGGTTAACCCGCTTTGCCTTCGTGGCAGGGCAAAAGGCTTCAAAAAAAGCCGTTGAAAGAAATAAAGCCAAGAGAGTATTAAGAGAGATAATAAGGAGCAGGCTTGCCGATATTAAACCGGGATTTGACGTAGTAATAACGGCACTCCAGGGATCGGCGGGCAAAAACTTTGAGAACCTAGAAAGGACGGTAATAAAACTTCTTAAAAAAACAGGACTGTTAAATGATTAAAGGCATCCTTATTTTTTTTGTAAAATCCTATCAGGCGCTGCTCTCCCCTCTTTTGGGTAACCGTTGCCGATTTTACCCCAGCTGTTCCGAATACTCTCTGCAGTCGCTGGAAAAATACGGAGCCGTATCCGGGAGCGTCAAAAGTTTTAAAAGAATATTAAAATGCCACCCCTGGAATCCCGGGGGCGTAGACCTTCCTTAATTTATGGATTTTTTAATCAACACATTTAATACGTTATTATACCAGCCGCTGTTTAACGCTTTAATTTTACTTTACCTTTATATTCCGGGGCATGACTTTGGCATAGCTGTTATTCTGTTAACGATAATAATTAAGCTTATTCTCTATCCTTTAGCCTCTAAGGGCATAAGATCCCAAAAGGCTTTATCTGCCCTTCAGCCGAAAATAAAGGAAATTCAGGAGAAATATAAAGACGATAAGGAAAAGCAGAGCAGGGAGATGATGGAGTTTTACAAGAGAGAGAAGATAAATCCCTTTTCCGGCTGCCTGCCTCTTCTTATACAGCTGCCCATTCTCATAGCCTTATTCAGGCTCTTTTGGAATGGCTTTGGTCCCGAGAAGATGGGGTTCCTGTATTCGTTTATTCCCAACCCCGGCGCCATTGATACCACCTTTCTGGGCATAATGAATCTGGCCGAGCCGTCGATTATCTTGGCTGTAATAACCGGAATCGCCCAGTTTTTCCAGACTAAGATGGTTACTCCAAAGACCAAGAAGTCAAACAAAAATACCCCTGACTTTTCCCAGGTTATGCAAAAGCAAATGCTGTACTTTTTCCCCGTATTCACTGTCTTCATCCTTTGGAGGATGCCTTCTGCCATCGCCCTATACTGGCTGACAACCACCGCCTTTACAATCGCCCAGCAATATATTATTCTTAAAAAGAATGATTCAAGAGAACTTAAATAAAATTAAAGAATTAATCGGAGAGTTCTTCAAGAAAACCGGTCTCCCGGTCGAAGTTAAGGTAAAAGAGATACAGGATACGACCATACCCGTTAATATTAAGACGGACGACCCCCAGCTTTTAATCGGAGAACGGGGACAAACCCTCCAGGAAATGCAAAACCTCTTAAGGATGGTTTTAAGAAAGCATTTAGGCAAAGAGGAGCGCTTTTTTGTGGATTTGGATATTAATGATTACAAGAAAAAGAAGGCAGAATACCTGAAAGAGATTGCCAGGTCTGCCGCTGACGAGGTTTATCTCTCCAAGAAAGATAAGGAGCTGCCGCCCATGTCAGCCTACGAGAGAAGAGTTATCCATATGGCATTGGCGGGAAGGAGCGACGTGGTAACGGAAAGCGCCGGAGAGGGCCCCGACAGGAGGGTGGTGATAAAGGTTCACCCTTAATTATATTAGAGATTGATTAAAACAAAAAACGCCCCGGAACGGGCGATTTTTTATTCCTCCGAGGTTTGTATCTCAGCTATGACCCAAAGAGTCCACAAGGGGAGAACTCCGAAATAAGGGATGATTTCGCCGATAATGGCAATGGGTCTGAGCCATTTTAGCCTCTTGGCCCATTTAGCCCCTTTAGTAACTTTTTCTCCGCCTTTCCCGGCCTGCCTCACGGCTTTTTGGGCCTTTCTTTTTTCTCCAATGTCGGGTAATTCTACTTCTTTACTCGATCCCGTTTTCATCTGAGCTCTAAAAAAACTCCATCCGCCCAGAAAGGTTATCGCTATAATGTCGGTAATCCAGAAATCGTCCAGGGCAAATATCACCAGGACTATGCTGATAAGATCAATGGTTATCGCAAAAGGTAGTACGATAATCGCTTCGGGGCTCAAGAACTTCATATAATTATTCTTTTCTTAACGCCTTTTTGGCTTCTCGTATCTTAGCTACTTCTTCCGGAGCGGTGGTAATAAACTGGTCTTCAGAGTAAGAAGCGACTACCTTAATGGCAACGTGCTTTTGTCCGGCGAAAAAGATTCCCTCCCCTACTTGGCCGCCTACCAGCAGCTCTTTTTCCCAGTCGCTGAGAGTAAAAGTCTTTTTAACTGTTTCAGCCGTAGCCGTACTTTGTTTCATTAAAAGTCTTAAGGCGGAATTCGTAATAATCGGCTTTCCGTACTCGGACTTCATAAAATCATTAATGTCCTGGGTTATGGTGGTAACTCCAAGCCAGTATTTCCTGCCTCTCTTGGTTATCCCGTAAAGGAAGGAAGCTCCGTCTTCGGTTTGCATCATCCACCAAGCCTCATCCACTACGAAAATTCTCTTTTTCAGTTCAGATCTTACTTTATTCCAAATATACCTGGTGATGATGTACATGGCCATAGGCCTCAGACCCTCCTCCATGTCTCTTATGCCAAAGACCACCAGGTTGTTGTCCATATTTACGTTGGACTGCTGGTTGAAGAAATTGGCGTAAGTTCCCTTGGTAAACTTTCTGACTCTTCTAACTAAGGATTCAGCTCCCTCCATGGTATTTAAAACCTGCTCCAGGTCCGACATAATAGGCGGATCTATTTTAGAGAAATCAGAGTTGGGGGTAATGTCTTTGGCCGCATAAGTTTCGGTGATGGCCCGGTCCATAATGGCGTCTTCTTCGGCAGACAAGCCGCCAAGCATAAGGCGCATTAATCCGACCAGGTTTATTATATTAGACCTCAATACGTCGGCGGGGTCTTCGTCTTCCCTGGGAAGAGGCAAACTGAAGGGGTTGATGTGGTGGGGGCTGCTTAAAGACATGCTGAAAAATGAGCCACCGGCAGCATTGGATAAGGATTGGTATTCGTTTTCCGGGTCCAGTACAATAACGTTGACTCCCAGCATTAGGTATCTGAGAATTTCCAGCTTTAGAGCGTAGGACTTTCCGCTTCCAGCTGTTCCGAATACCGTCATATTGGCGTTTTCTAGGGAGAACCTGTCGAACAGCACTAAGGAGTTGTTATGCTGGTTTATTCCGTAGAGTATCCCCTCGTTGGAGCTTAAATCGGAAGAAACAAACGGGAATATACTTGATAAAGGAGCCGTGTTCATGGATGAGTGGACGGCCAGCTGGTCTATGCAGTATGGAGAGGTGGATAAAAATCCTTCTTTCTGCTGGTAGGTGGCGGGTTTTATATATATAAGCTTTGATTCCAGAATGGAGCGGAGGGTGGTTTCTATCTCTCCCAGTTCGTTTTCGGAGTTGGCGTAAACTGTAAGGTAAAGGCCGACCATAAACATTCTTTCCTGGGCGGTCTGCAGCCTGTCCCTGAGCTCTTCAATATCCCTGAAGGCGGTTTCCAGGGCCGGGTCTCTGACCAGCCCTTTTTCCTCTCTTTCCATTAACTCGGCTTGTATTTCCGTAACCCTCTTTCTTAGCTGCTTTAAAATCAATCCTGCGTCGATAGGATGGACGAACAAAGATATGTCCATGGGAATATCCAGGTTGATTACCGGCGAGAACCAAGCGGCGCTCAGGTACCTTGGATAAGAGAAAATAAAGAAAGATTGGACAAACCTCTCCCCTAGCCTCAAATGGGAAGGCTTTATTTCAATTGAAGAGGGAGCGACGATATCTACCGCTCTTATTGTTTCGCTTTCAAATATCTTTTCGGGAACGGGCTCTCTCTTCTTTTTCTTTTTTCCGAGGAAAGGAATATTTACCATATTATTTAGACAATTCCGGAGGGACTTCCGGATAATAACCCACTTCGGCTTGCTTCGGGTGGTGAAGGCTCCAGAAAAGTTCTATCAGCTCCGGGGTAGTCAAGGGCATTGCCTGCAGGCCGCACCTTCTCAACCCCAAGGCCACGAATTCCATTCTTTGCCATAGCTGCTGCTTTATCATCTGAAACCTCTCTTCCGTAAGAGTCGGCGTCCCCTTGCTTTTTATCAGCTGAGTAGCTGAACCCCCTTCAGCTTCGAGTATCGTAAAAGGAATGGCCACGAAAAAAGTTTTTGCCATTATAGTTCCTGCCGATACCAGCTCTCCGATAAACTGCCGGTATCCCTGCACTTGGACTCTTAGCAAGTCGTTGGGCTGCTTGTTTTCCAATTCCTTGAGTTTGTCGAGATATCCTGTGATATTCAGCTTTCTCGACTGGATGATTATTTGGACCGAAAAATCCAGCGAGTTGAGGAAGTCCTGGAACTGGGCGATTATTGCTTGCTGCTCTTCGTCGGATTTCAATGCGAAATTAATAGAGGAGACCATCATTACTCCCCTCAGCGCCTTGTTTTTCAGAATAATCACTCCTTCCCTAATCTGGTCTATTTCCAAAAAATCTTGAGTTGAGGCCATTATTATTTTCCTTTAGTTTCTATTTGGGTTGATAAATCCTTTAAATGGCTTTTCCCCACGATAGTAGGCGTCGGCGCCTCTTTAATTTCCCCCGGCCTGGGCTTGCTTTCCTTCATTAATTTAGGAGGGGGCCCAACCTTCTTTTTCCAGAGGTAGAGTTTGGGCGAAAGGGAAAAATTAAAAAAGTTTTTCAATACTATCGGCAGCGCCTTGCCGTCAATTTGAACGAACGCCAAAGCAGCGCCTCCTCCCACGAGGATAATGGTAGCTACGAGAAATATCTGAAAAGGAACGGTGAAGTAAAGGATAAAGGCGGTGGCTGCGGCAACCCCTATAAATATGAATTGCTGGAAAGTGAGAGGCCCGACAACTTTGGGCTTGTGCTCAATGAATTTAGGTACGGTGAACTGATCCATATTTTATTCCACCTTTTCTCGATAAGTGTCTTTCCCTTTCGGGGGATTTTTTATAGCCTCTTCGGCCTGCTTCGGTTGTTCCGGGGAGACAGGATACATTTTAGAAAGCTCCTCCCTAACCTGGGAAAGTAGCCTCTGGTCTATTCCTTGGTATATATCACGAGCAATTTCATGACTCAGCCCAGCTTTTTCTTCCAGTGATTTAGGCAAATCCTTCGGCGGGAGTTTTCCAAGAAGAGCCAGTCCCACTTGATACGAGACATTTTCAATAACGTCCTCTTCTTTTACTCCATTATCCATGCATATTTTTGTAATCCAAAGAGAAGCGTCTTCAGATTCCATCAAGTTAATAAGCTTACTGGAAACTAATTGGTTGTTTTTTTCTTCTGAGTCCATAATTATTTATGCGGATCCTCCCTCTTTCTTTTTATCGTCTTTTTTCTGCTTTACAGAAGCCCTAAGAACTTCACTGCTAGCCCTGGCCAACCCCTTTCCTGCTGCTTTTGCTTTTCCTTTTAAGTCTCTGAAGCCAGCTTCCTTAAGGCCAAAAGCGGTCGCTCTTGCCACCTCTTTCGCTCCCCCAGCCACCCTTTGCCTGACGGTTGGGCGGGTTACTCTTCCTCTTAAGTCTTCGGCTTCCATTCCCTCTTCCATAATAAGTCCGGGCGATATCGGGCGGCCTATCCCCCTGGTAATTCTTTCGGCTCTCCTTCTTTGGGTGTATTGCCCCACCCCTTTGGCAAAGCGTCCGGGAGTTCTAGCTACTTGGCCCATTGCTCTTCCATATCCTCTTGCCGCCATAATTCCGGCTCTTTGAATACCCTGCCTGCCTCCCTTAATGACGGCATCAGCTCCCTTAGGAGCGAAAGATAAAGAAGCGAACAATCCTACAGCTAACAGAGCCAGAGGGATAAGGTAGGGCAGAACTCCGTTAAAAATTGGTGCCAGTCCGGGGAGTCCAGACATTTCTTCCATTTCAACTTTGAAATCTCCCCTGGCAGTAAGACTAATTAAGTAGTCTGCTAAATACAAGAAGAAGGTGGCAATAACTGTTATTAGGCACCATTGAATAAATTGTTTCCACCACATTGTCCAGACTTGCCTGGTGGCGGGTAATATATATGAAGCGAATGCGAAGGGAGAAAGAATTACTAATATCCAAAGAGCAACATAGCGAATGACAAACAGCAGAGCAAAGAGTAAATAGATTAACGCAGCCAGAAGGTTGAAAAATACCAGCACCATACTGCCTATGGCTGCCGACATGGCTTTATTAGTTGCAACAGGATCCCAGAATTTTGCCGCGCCGACTAAGTCCATGGTGTTCTGCCACTGGCCGAATACTTGAGAAGACAGAGTTGTGCCTCCCGAGAATCCGCCTTGGATGAAAAAGTTAGTAACAATATTAGAGGCGTCGATAATCAGACCCAAAATTACCGGGGTAAAGTTTATTAAAAGAGCGATGATAATAAGGGTTGGCAGTGCCTTCTGGGCCTGGTACCCGCTTATTCTCAGGGCCGTGCCAAGCCCTATAACTACTAGGGCTATAACAAAAACTATATTCGTTAAGTCTCGGGTTAGCGTCCAACCTAAATAAACAAAAGCATTAAATCCGGTTTCTCCTTCTTGCAGGCCGGCATTAGTATAGGATAAAGATATGAAGTTGGGCGATGTTACGAAGTTGAAAATATTCACCGCCGCAAACATAAAAAAACCGGTAATCGTCCCAAGAAGATTGGCGACGAACCCGAATATGACGCTGAATACTGCTTGAAATGCCCCGGCTATTATTCCACCCATAAGTTTCTTTATTTATTATAGTATAACACAAGAGGAAGTCAAAACAATTGATTTTAATTGGTGGGCAATAAAAAATCTGCTATTATTAAATAATGAAAAGGCCGGTGAAAATAATCTTTGCTTCAATATTTATCCTTTTTCTGGGAACCTTTGCTTTCGCCCAGAGAGACCTGGAGGTTGATTATCCGGAAATGGGGGGGTTCAGTCCGGAAAACACCACGACCGTACTCCCCGAATACGTTAAATATATCTTTAATTTCTCCCTGGGGATATCGGGCGTTGTTGTTTTTTTAATTCTGGTTTATGCCGGTATCAGATATTTGACCTCGGCGGGAAATCCGGCAAAACAAGGCGACTCTAAAAAGCAGATTTGGGCGGCATTACTGGGCTTGGCGGTGCTATTCGGCTCCTACCTTATTCTAACAACCATCAATCCCCAGCTGATTAATCTGGATCCTCCAGAAAGGCAGGTTTTTGATGTAGGAGAATTGATAATTCCCGACATTACGCCCCCCGAAGAGCTTTCCTATTCCGTGATTCCGGTCGGCGGCTTACTGGCCAGCCTTTTTGATGATGAAAGGCTGGAAACCATTGAGGAGCTGTCCCAGGAAGTCAGAGATGTTTCAGAAGAATTGGCAACAGCTTCCCAGCAGCTGGCCTTACTTACTTCTCAGTGTACTTGCTCCAGGACTTCCCCGAGCTGTGCTGGTGAATGTTCCGGAGGATACTGCTCTGGCGATCCTTGCCCGGTAAGAGGAGAAATAGACCAAAAGCGCCAGGAAATAGAAGAGCTTCTTACAGACCCCGAAGAGGGATTAATGTATTGGAGGGGCGAGCTGGAAGAAGAAATAGAAAGCTTCAGGGCGGTCTTTAACGACCTTAAGGAGGCCGAAGAGATGGTTAAATCTTGCCAAGGGTCCTTAAGCGAGGAAGGAAACACTCAAACTCTTTTGGGCTATAACGCACTGGATGAATATAGGCGCTATCTAGAAGAGTTTTATGAAATAAAAATCTTTGAGGAGATTAAGCCCTTTGAATATATATCCATTAACAACCCTTTTTCTTTCGCCACTTTTTATTGCGCAGAGAGCCTGGATCCGACTTACGTGCCTATAGACGACATCATTGAAATAGAAATAGAAGAGGATATTCCTCTGCCGGAGGTTGAATGCAGCGATGAAATCAGGAGCGGCGAACCGATAGATAACGCTGAAGAGCTGGCCCAGATGATGCTCAATGAGCTCGATAATATCAACAGCAATACCCAATTGGAAATTACCAACGCCCAAAACCAGGTTGCCCTTTCGGAACCCAGCGTTTGCACGGTATCAGTTTGTACCACTCAGTGCATATGGGTGCAGCAAACCTGCTGCGAGCCGTGCCCCGAAGAGGAAGAAGGAGACGACGGAGGAGACGGAGGAGACGGAGGAGACGGAGGAGACGGAGGAGAAGCCAGCCTATTGGATAGATTTTTATTGGGTTGGCTCAAAATTCCCGTAGCTTACGCTCAATGTTGTTGGGACTGCAGCTACTGTGACATACTCCCCTGCACAGGTAATGTCTGTCCCGGAGATGCTCCTAAAAACAGCCAAATAGCTGCTGCATTAAGCCAGGTTCGGGCCAGCTATTCCCAAATAGATTCTTCCAATGAAAGAGTCAATAATTATATTAATGAAGAAGGAGTAGCCGACAGGTTGAAAATATCCAACTTCAAGGATCTTTTAGACGAAAACCAATATCCCTTAGCTAACTGCTATAACTCAGTAGAGGAGTATTTAAGGCTGGAGGCGGGAGAATCCGTTTCCTGGGAGGGACTGAATACCTGCACTTTTGCTAAAGAAGTGGGCTATGAGGGCGTTGAGGACTGCTACGGCGGAACGGGAGACAGGTTCGACAACTTCTTCTGCTGCTATAGCGAGGTATCAGCCGTAGAATGACAATATTTTAAATAGTGATATAATTAAAAAGAGAGATACAACAGGTCATGTCTTTAAACAAAAAAAACTTATTTATTTTTTCAATTTTAGCCCTGGCCTTCTTATTTTCGGCTAACTTTGCTTTAGCCCAGAGAGGCCTGGAGGTCCCCCTTCTTATTGAAGTGGAGGGGGTGACTCTCACTGAAACTCCCATTCTCCCCGATTATGTAGATTATATTTTTAATTTATCTGTAATTCTCGCTGCCCTAATTGCCTTTTTAAGCATAATATATGGAGGAGTGCGCCATTTAACCTCGGCGGGAAATCCGGCCGCTATGCAGGATGCTAATGACCAGATATTTGCCGGCGTAATCGGGCTGATTGTTATTCTCGGCTCCTGGATTCTTTTGACAACCATTAATCCGCAATTGATAGTTATAAATCCCCAGAGAGGAGGAACCCCGGAAGCAATAGAAGGGACGGGCATATTTTTATGCCAGACCCAGGAACTGTCTCCGGATACCTGCGAAGGACCGATCTTCGCAAACAGATCAGCGGTTTCCGACGAATTTAACGACGCTACCTCATATGTGATATTTAAGAACCCGGAAGATACTACTTACGGAGTGGTTCTCCATGAAGATCAATACGCTAAAGGTAATTGTGTAATAATTCTTTCTGGCGGTGGCGAGGAAGATATTAAGTATATGGAGTCGCTCGCCGGCGAGGTATCGTCGCTTACGGTCTTTCGTCAGGGCTCTATTACCAGTGGCGGTGTAACTCTTTACGAAAAGAAAAACTATAACGAGGGATGTGGCTCTGGCGACTGTGATCGGTGGCCGGCCTCAGGCGCTTATCGAAATGAATGGAACTTGAACCTCGACGAAACTGGATTATCTGTAAGGGTGGAGGGTAGTTATTTGGCTGCCCTTTGGGAGGGGGTAAATAATGGCGGCGTATGTCAGGTATTCACTGCCAGCGATCCAGACTTGGCAAGTGACAATATTGGAGTATGTGGTTTTTGGTCTAATTTAGGATGCTTTAGGACTGTTAGCGTGTTACCGATTCAGTAGGAAATAATATAAGAAAAAAGCACTCTGGCATTTACCGGAGTGCTTTTTCTTGGTTAGTCAAAGACAACTTTCCATTCGCCGTCTACCTTTACGAGGTTATAGGCGACGGAGGGGTCGGTTGCGTCAGGATAGCTAGATGTGGCTTTCTTGAAGTAGAAGATGCCCTCTATTCTGGCTTCGTCCCCCTCAATTTCCTGGCTTGTCACCTCGAACGACTCGAAGTTTTCTCTCCAGTCCTTACCTTCCTCGGAGTTCATATATCCTTCGAACTCCTCATTAGGCATTATTGGAGTCGTGTATTTCTTGAACTCGTCGTAGTCGCAGTCGACAAGAGCAGAGAGAAGGGCCGTGATCACCTCTTGGGGCGTTTCGGGTTCGGTGATAGCGGGTTCGGTGGTTCCCGTGGGAGTGGTCGTAGGCTGAGTTTCCACCTTGCGGAAATTCATCACCTTAACGAACATGTCCACCTCTTCTTCCTCGGGGACCAGGTAGATGAATCCTTTTTGGATCTTCCAGGCATCTCCAGGCTTTAGCTCTTTTTCAGGATTGAAGAGAGCTGCTACCTGTTCACCTTCCACGAAGATTCCTACGCCGCTCAGCTCGATGACAATAGTGGTATCGCTGCTGACGTTCTTAACCGTTCCAACGACGCGGAACTCGCCCATCTCTACCTTGAATTCCTCAAAGCTCATTTCGAGCTCGGGAGGGCCTTCAAAGTTGAGGGTGGCCTTGCCTCCGCCGGGTTGCTGGATGGTCTTGCCGGGGGTTGTGGTCGGGTTAACAGGAGTTTCCCCGTTCTCTCCCCCGCCGAGCAGTATGATGCCCGCGACGACAGCTGCGATAACCAGGACTACAGCAATTGCTATCCATAGCTTTTTCATTTTCTTTCCTCCTTGTATTATTAAATTTTGAAGGTAGCTTTTACTGTCAGATGTCCGTATGTTACCACCTTTTTACTAATTTGTCAATAGTCATTAGATTGTTTAAAAATAAAAACCGTCATTTCTGACGGTTTTTTGTGCCCTACTTCCATTGCCTAATATATCGCCACTTTTCGGCGATAACAGAAGGAGTTTCCTTAAACATGAAATTAACCATGTCGCCGGCCTTAAATAGCAGAACACTGATGAATAGCAGTACTAAAGCGGAAACTATGGTTACAGCTATTCCCGCTATTAGCGCGGGCAGGCTCCAGAGAAGAACGATAAGGGCAAAAATTTTTATTTGGCGGCTTTTTTTCGAGCAGAGAATGAGAGCCGAGGCTATTCCGGCGGCAAAAAGCATTATTATAGCTACAGCTCCTGCCGGTCCGGCGGTGGCTGTATCCGTCCATGCGTCCGGATACCAGACTCTTCCCCAAGCATTCAATAATTCAAACATCTTTACGCTCCATATGTATTTTTAGTGAACTATAATATTATACCAATTTTAAGCGAGTTGTCAATAGTTATAATTTTCAGACAGCTTTATCCATTCCTGTAAAGAAAGAGTTTCGGCCCTTCGGCTGGGCTCAACGCCGTTTGCCTTAAGCCAGGCCTCGGTTTCCTTTTTATCCCTGCTGAGTTTTTTTGATAAATTATTGCCCAGCTGTTTTCTGGGCTGGGAGAAACCCGCCTTAACGATTTTAAAGAAAAGATCCGTATCCCCCATCGGGACGCCTTTGGGCGTTATTTTAATCAGCGCTGCATCGACTTCCGGCTGCGGCCAGAAAGATTTCTTGGAGATATAGGAAATAATTTTCGGTTCTGCGTAAGCTTGTACCGATACGGCTAAAAGATTCATTCTCGGGGGCTTTTGGCAAATCCTCTGGCCGACTTCCTTTTGGACGACCAAAGTCATTGAAGAGGGCGGCTTTTCCGACTCCAGAAAACGCCTTATGACCGGAGCTGTTAAGTAGAAGGGCAGATTACCCACCACCTTATAATTGTTTTCCTTTATTCCGCACTCACGGACATCAATCCTTCTTATATCCCCCTGGACAACTTTCAAGTTAACGGCATCCCCGAGAGACTCTTTTAGAATTTTAACCATTCTAGGGTCTTTTTCCACCGCAATAACCTTGCCGGCTGTTTTTGTAATTTCCTTTGTGAGTTCTCCGGTTCCGGGCCCTATTTCCAAAACAGTGTCTTTACTGGTTATTTCCGCCGCTTTTACTATTTTTCTTACAATCCCCCTGTCAGCCAAGAAATTCTGGCCGAACCGCTTGGACGGCCGGGCTTGGTATTGCTTGAGCAGGGATTTTGGGTTTTTTGAAGAGATTGAATCCATATGATAATTGTAGCATATTGTGGATAATCGGACTTGACCCGCCTCTTTAAGGCTGGTATCTTTAAAGAAGAGCTTGAATATGGATAGCATACCAGATTTGGCCCGTAAAACGATAATTAAGGCAGAAA
>JAQUTZ010000040.1 GCA_028694095.1 Minisyncoccota bacterium
GAATCCTTGGAAGGCTCCATAATAGGCATAGTAAAAATGCCTTCTTTCGAAACATCCCTCCGGGTTTCAATATCGTAAAGCTCAAGGTGCCTGGAAGCCTCTATTATCGCCTGAGGCCCTTCCTTGGTGCCTGATTTCCAATAGGTAGTGGAATTGTACGGCACGGGAAATACGGCTACCTTGGATTTTTGGTAGTCCTGTTCATCCAATCCTAAAAAGTTGAATGGTTCTGCGGCCGGATAGGAAAAATTCTTCATTGCTAATTTTGATGTTTTTTATAAAGTTCGTCGGCCGTCCAGTTTAAGGGTTTTTTCTTAAATTCTTTATCCAGGGCATACATTAATTTTGAACGCTTCAAATAGAGATTTTTCTTTTTTCTGGGCCTAGCTTTATCCATAGCGTAAGAGAAGAGAATCGGAGCTGCCAAGGTCGTATCGGAATAAACAACCACCGTATTTTGCAATTCTTCAGGATTAATTTTTCCCCACGAAACAGCTTCCGAAGGAGTAGCCCCGGAAAGCCCTCCCCACTGAGGAGAATCCATTGTTATTTGTATGAAATAATCGTGGCCGCCCTTTTCAACTCCCAAGCATTCCCATAAAAATGGCTGCGTCTGGAGATAAAAATTCTTTGGAGAGCCTCCACCCAAAAGTATCACCCCGTTTTCTTCGGCGCCCATGACTATGGCGGCCGTTTCTTTAACATCCAAATTCGGATTGATGTGCAGGTCTATAGAACCGTCTCTTATTAATTCCTTATAAACGGATTTGTTAAAGGTAGCTAAATCCATTCCGTAAGTGCTATCTCCGGGAGAAGAAGTGTAAACGGGAATATTATATCTTGCCGCTTGGGCCAAAATTGAGATTTCGGGATTTGGCGCATCCTGTAAAAGCCTTTTTCCTAAGTAATTATGGAATTCACTGGAAGAGATAGCGCCTTTCGGAGCTTTAGGATCGAGCAGGATTTTCTGGGTCCATTTATCGGTATTTAATAAAGTATCGGTGGTAAGAAAAGTGTCGTATATCCTTACCACTCCGTGCTTGTATAAAACAGTATCGTCAACTTGGGGTGTTCCTTTTCTTAAAGGATAATTCAAGGCGAAATGAGTATCGTGATAAAGATTGGCTCCGGTAGCGATAATAAAATCAACGAATCCCTTTTCCATCATTGAAACCACTATTCCCGACATTCCGGCAGGGGTCAGAGCTCCGGCCATGGTCAATCCGACGGTTACGTTTTTTTTAGGATTGAGCATCTTTTCAACATAAAGCCGGCAGGCCTCGTTAAGCCTGGCTGAATTATAGGACTGAAAGTAATCTGCAACTAAGTCTGTGACCTTCAAGCCCTTCTTAAGTTTCCTGGCGGAAATCTTTCTGCCTGAAAAATAGGGATTGTGTGCCATAATTTTAGATAATTTTAAGGAATAAATACGGCTGCTGACACGACCGAAGTCCACTTGCCGTTTTTGTCTCCCCTGGCGGTTTGAGTTGCGTTAGCTGTGCGCACTATTTTTCCCGATAGTTTAAAAACCTGCCTTCTGGAGTCCCAAGCCTCGTCAGGGTCAAACTTAATGCCGGAAGTTGAAGCAAGCATGGAAGCAGCTAAGTCTTCCGCATAATCGCCGGACTTCTCGTGAGTTTCTCCGAACGCGTGGTGCTCTGAAAGATATCCGTATTGTTTCTTTTCAGCCGGTATGGCGCAACCGATGGAGGCTGAAGCAAGACGGTTGGGCTCGTTGGTGGCGTTTCTGGCCATAACAACGAAAACGATTTCTCCCGCCTGGAGCATTCCCAAGCCTTTGGCTACCGTAACCTTTTTGCAGCCGGGCGGCAGAATGCTGGAAACGGACACTAAGTTAAAATGAGCTATGCCCGCATCCCTTAAGGCCAGCTCAAACGACCCGAGGTAATCTTTGTGGACCCCCACGCCTTTGGTGAGGAAAAACTTTGTTGGTGTCATATGCTTTCTTCTCTTATTCTTACTCCTTTGGGCCTTTTAATCTTGGCTTTTGGGGAAAGACTAAGAGATTTTTTTATTTTTCTTTGCCCTCTTCTTCTTTGGGCTATTATTTTTTCTTTGTACTCTTTTAATTGTCTTTGTATTTCGTCTTTTACTTCGGTGATGGCCACTCTCAAATCGATGGCTTCGGCTTCCGCCCTTATCTTTTTCCCGGGCAGGAATATCTGGCACTCGGCTCTGAAAAACGGGCCTTTGTTGTGGTGAAGAGTAGTCTTGCCGATTTCCATCCATCCCTTGACGGTAGCCTTCATTCCGTCTTCTTCTTTCTCGATGGTGTTTATTTTCTTTTCCAGGTCTCCGACAACTCTTTCGCAAAACACCCTTAAAGGCTGGTTCAGCGAAATGTTTTTTGTTTTAATGTCAATCTGCATCGGTAAAAAAATTACTTTAACTAATTATTTCATTATAAGATTTTTTGTCAATAGAATTTTATAAAAAAACCGCGCCCATAAGTGCGGACGCGGCAAAACTATTTTTTATTCCTACCTCTTCTTGCTTTTCTTAGCTTTCTTTTTGGGTTTAGCTTTCTTTTTCGGCTTGGCTTTCTTTGTTGTTTTCTTTTTTGCTTTTTTCTTAGCCATTTTTTTGAAAAATTTTTAGTAAGGGGACAAATAGTCGACCAGCTATTTGTAAAATATTGAAACTCTTATTTAATTATCCTACCATCAAGAATTGTTGTCAAGAATTTTTATCTCTTCTTGCAGTTTCAATCCGTATTTTTCTTCAATTTTTTTCTTTACAAAAGAAATTAATTCCAAAACGTCTCCGGCAGAGGCGCCGTTAAGGTTAACAATGAAGTTCGGATGGACCGAAGACACTTGAGCCGAACCGATTTTCTCTCCCTTAAGTCCGCAGGAGTGAATTAAAAAGGCTGCGGGCAAAATTCCGTTTCTAACCGACTCTTTTGTTTCGGGAAATTTGTCGAAAAAACCCTCGGGAAGCTCTTCAACGGAAATATTTTTAAAACAGCTGCCCGCCGACGGCTCTTTGGGATGTTTTTCTCTGCGATACTGCAGGTTGGCTTCTATTTTTTGAAGAATATTGTCGCCGCTTCCCTCTTCCAGCTTTAAAGCTGCAGAAAGAATAACGAGATTTGAATTGTTTTTAAAAATGCTGCTGCGGTAGCCAAAACGGCACTCCTCTCTAGTCATATCGATTATTTTTCCGGCTTTGATATCGTAGGCTTCCACCCTCTCCACCGAATCGGCCATTTCTCCGTTAAAAGCTCCGGCGTTTCCGGCAACAGCTCCCCCGATGGTTCCGGGTATTCCGGCCGCCCACTCCATTCCGGAAAGGTTTTTCTCAAAACTTCTTTTCACTAACGAGCTCAGCAAAAGCCCCGCTCCAGCCAGAACGTTCTCTCCCTCTATTTCTATTTCGGCGTTCTGGACTTTAATAGCCACTCCGCCGTACCCTTTGTCTGAAATCAATAAGTTGCTTCCCCCGCCGATAATTAAAGGAGCAACTCCTTTTTCTTTGGCGAAATTAAGAGCCTCAATCAGCTCCTCTTTGTTTCGGGCAGCCAAAAAATAATTGGCCGGACCTCCAATCTGAAAGGTAGTGTGTTTTTTTAGCGGAACGTTTCTCTGAACTTCCATGAATATTTAAAAAAATGGGCGGGAGATAGACTCCAATTCTAAGAATTTAGCGAGTTCTCCCGGCCCAAATATATATTAGCAAAGGATGAGAAAAAAACAACGGGCCTCGCTCGAGGGAGGTCCGTTGTCGAATTGGAGCTTATGCTCGCTGATCGTATATTACCAAATAAAA
>JAQUTZ010000041.1 GCA_028694095.1 Minisyncoccota bacterium
ATATAAAGAGCTTCGTACACAACGGAGCTCTTTTTTGTTAATATATATTAATGGCAGAAATTATTTGGCATACCCTTTCAGTTAGCGAGGCTGTTTCCAGTCTCGGTTCTGATATTAAGAAAGGCATTAGCCAGGAGGAGTTTTATTCAAGGCAGGAGAAGTACGGTAAAAATACTCTTCCCGGAGAAAAGCCTTTATCCAAGCTGAAAATTCTTTTGGACCAGCTGAAGAGTCCTCTTATTTACATACTTATAATCGCCGGAATCATTTCGCTGGTTTTCCGGGAGTGGGCCGATGCCATTGTTATTTTAGGCGCTGTTTTTTTGAACACCGGCGTAGGATTTTTCCAGGAGAATAAAGCTAGCCGGGCTTTATCCGCCTTAAAGAGCATAGTTAAAATAAAAGCGGCTGTAATGCGCGAAGGCCACGAGATAGAAGTGGATTCAGAGGATCTGGTTCCGGGAGACGTCATAATTCTGACGCAGGGCAATAAGGTTCCCGCTGATGCCAGAATAATAGAATCCCATGGACTGAAAACCAACGAAGCTTCCCTGACCGGGGAATGGGAACCTGCCGTAAAAAAGGAAAATGATCTGCCGAAAGAGACTTCGGTGGCAGACAGAGACAATATAGTCTTTATGGGAACCACCGTGGTCAACGGGAGGGGAAAGGCAGTGGTGATTTCCATAGGTTTGGATACCCAGGTAGGAAAAGTGGCTTCCATGGTTAGAGAAGCTAAGGAGGAAAAGACGCCTCTCCAAAAAAGGCTGGCTAGTTTTAGCAGGATGGTGGGCATAGTTATTGCTGTTCTGGCTTCTGGCATATTTGTCGGGGGAATACTGAAGGGGCAGGAATTCCTTGAAATGTTCATGACATCAATAGCGATAGCGGTGGCCGCGATTCCCGAAGGCCTGCCCGTGGCGATGACCGTTATTCTGGCCCTGGGAATGCAGAGAATACTTAAAAAGAAAGGACTGGTGAGGAAGCTTGTGGCGGCAGAAATACTGGGAAGCACTTCCATTATAGCCACGGACAAGACTTTAACTCTTACGGAGGGCGCAATGACGGTAACGAAAACCGTAACTTCAGATGCAAAAATTACAGCTGAAGGTGATAGGGCCTGGGGAGACGTTTTCAAGCGCAATTTTGATACGGATCAGATATTATTAATGAAAGCCGTAGCCGTATGCAGCGAGGCTTTTGTGGAAAATCCCGAAGAGCCATACCCTTTATGGAGAGTGAGGGGCGGGCCTACGGACAGGGCCCTTCTTCTGGGCGGAGCGGAAGTGGGAATCAAGAAGCACGAACTCGAGGAGGTTTATCATAAAGACGACGAGGTTCCTTTTAACTCCGAAAATAAGTATATTGCCTCATTAATATCGGCCAATCCCAAAAATGAAGTAACCAGGAAAACCAAGGCTTCTTTGATTCGCGATCCTATCTTAGATAAGACGGACCACCTTCTTTTCGTTTCCGGCGCTCCCGAAAAAATCATCGGGGTTTCCAGCCGCTTCTTAAAAAACGGCAAAGAAGAGAAAATGGATGAAAAGAAATCCCTGGAGATGATTAAAAATCTGGAAGATTTGACGAGCCAGGGGCTGAGAGTGGTCGGAGCCGGATACAGGAAAATGGACAAAAAGAAACATGCCAATCTGGAGGAAGAGGTGGAGGATTTGGTGTTTATCGGCTTTATCGGTTTGAAAGACCCCTTAAGGCCGAAAGCCAAGGAAGCTATAAGCTTATGCAGGAAGGCGGGGATGAAGCCGATTATGGTTACCGGCGACCATATCCTTACCGCTAAAACGATAGGAAGTGAAATAGGGCTGAAAACAGGAGAGAAGAACGTCATTAGCGGCGTCGAGCTGGATAAATTAACGGACGAAGAGTTTAAAAAGAGAGTTAAGGAGCTGGAAATATATGCCAGAGTGGAACCGAAGCATAAGATGCGAATAATAGAAGCCTGGCAGAAGAGGGGCAATGTAGTGGCGATGACCGGGGACGGGATAAACGACGCCCCCGCTCTTAAGAAAGCCGACATCGGAGTGGCTCTGGGATCGGGAACCGACGTTGCAAAAGAAGTTTCCGACTTAATATTACTGACGGATAATTTTGATATAATAGTTTCCGCAATTGAAGAGGGAAGGGCGATTATAGACAACATAAGGAAGGTTATAACGTACCTTTTGTCCGATTCCTTTACGGAAACCATTCTCATCGGGGTCAGTTTGCTTCTCGGGTGGCCTTTGCCCTTGACCGCGGTCCAGATTCTTTGGATCAATCTTGTTGAAGACGGCTTGCCCGGAGTGGCTCTGGCTTTTGAGCCCAAAGAGGAGGGGATATTAGAAAGAAAGCCAGAGGAGCATAACGCCCGCTTGCTGACCAGGGAAATGAAGGCCATTATTTTTGCAATAGGAATAATGACCGACCTGTTGCTGCTCGGACTTCTGTGGTGGCTTATAAACGAGGGCCACGAACCCAACCATATGAGGACCATAATCTTTGCGGCGCTGGGCATCGACTCTTTATTCTATATATTTTCCTGCAAGAACCTGAGAAAGAACATCTGGCAGATTAATCCGTTTTCTAATATGTTTCTGAATGTTTCCTGGCTGGTTGGAGTTCTGGCGCTGGTGGGCGCGGTCTACATTCCGGCCCTAAATGTTTTATTGGGAACGGTAGCCTTGGATTTCGAGGAATGGATGCTCGTCTTGGGTCTGGGGATAGCCAATCTGGCGCTGATTGAAGCCGCAAAATATTATTTTATAGCAAGACATCAAACAGATTAATATGTGGTGGCATATAGTAATATTCATATTATCCTGCGCTCTTCTGATTAAATCCGGATCCTGGGTGGTCAGGTCCTTAACCAGGATAACCAAATATTTGGGGATGACGGAATTCATGGTGGCTTTCGTTTTGATGGCCGGGGCAACCACCATGCCGGAATTGTTTGTCGGAATAGTTTCGGGACTTAACGGTACGCCCGAGCTTTCCTTCGGCAATATAATAGGATCGAATATAATAAATTTGACTCTTGCCGTGGGGATAGGAGTTTTAGTGGCTAAGGGGCTAAAGTGCGACGGCGCAGTTCTTCAGAGAAGCTCTATTTATACCATTATTATTGCCTCTTTGCCGTTAGTTTTAATGCTGGATGGCAGTATTTCCCGCGTTGACGGGATAATATTGCTTTTGGGCCTGGCAGCCTATATCCAGCGCCTTTTTTACTACAAAGAAAGGTTTACCAAGATTTTTTCAAATTCCTTCGGGAGGGAGTGGAGCAAATTTAAATTATTCCTGAAAGATTTGAGCGTATTTTTAGGCTCCTTGATTTTTCTTCTTGTATCGGCTCAAGGCATAGTCTGGTCGGCTACCGGACTGGCTGAGCAATTGGGCTTGCCTTTAATGATTATCGGGGCTGTTGTAGTAGCTTTGGGGACTAATTTGCCGGAATTAACTTTTGGAATAAAGTCCATAACAATGGGACATAAGGACATGGTCCTGGGAAACCTTTTGGGGGCCGTGGTTTTTAACTCCACGCTGGTGCTTGGGGTAACGGTTCTGCTGTCTCCACTGGAGGTTTCCGATATTTCGCCTTATCTTATAGGAATTATATTTGCCGTGGCCGCCTTGTTGTTTTTCACCGTATTTTCCAGAACCGGCCGGGAAATAACCAGGAAAGAGGCTATTTTCCTCCTTCTTTTATACATAGGTTTTGTGTTGGCGGAAATGCTCGGCAGGCATTGACAATTATC
>JAQUTZ010000007.1:0-1585 GCA_028694095.1 Minisyncoccota bacterium
GAAAGAAGGGCTGAGCCTTTATCGTATTTCCCGGAAAGAAAAGTTTCCATTTCTTTCTTCTCCAGCTTTCTTTCCAATTCCGAAATTTCCTCTTCTGTCTCTACCAGTTCCAGCTCGTCTGCCAAGTCCTTGAATTCGGCCAATTCTTGCTGCAAAGAGCTCATCTGCTGATTGGCGTCGATAGCCCTTTCCTTGTCTTCCCAAAGATTGGGGTCCTGAACTTCCTTTTCCAGTTCTCCGGCTTTTTTCCCTTTATTCTTTATGTCAAAGACGGTCCTCCAAATGGAGGAGCTTAGCCTTCAAATCTTCTTTTTTCTCTTCAATGTTACTCATTTCCCTTTTTATTTCCGCCGAACTTTTCGAAAGCCCTTAGTATTTCCAGGGGGATGGCGAAAACTATGGTGTTTGACTGGTCTGAACTGATGTCGTTGATAGACTGCAAAGTTCTCAGGTGCAAGGCTCCTTCAGCCTCAGAAAGCCTTTTTGCAGCTAAAGCCATATTGTTGGCGGCACCCACTTCTCCCTCTGCTTTTATGATGATAGCCCTCTTTTCCCTTTCGGCTTCAGCCTGTTTGCCGATCACTCTTTTCATTTCTTCGGGCAAGACAATATCCTTTAACTCTACGTTGTCCACCTTAATGCCCCAAGGATCGGTGGCTGCATCTATTATGCTGCGGATGTTTTCTGAAACCCTGTCCCTCTCAGACAGCAGTTCATCCAAGCTTCCCCGGCCTACGGCGTTCCTCATGGTAGTCTGGGCCAGCTGGGAAATGGCGTAATAAAAATTCTCAACCTCCAAAACCGCCTTATTGGCGTCTTTTACTTTGTAGTAAATGACGGCGTTAACGCTGACTGAAACGTTGTCTTTGGTGATAGCCTCCTGATTGGGAACGTCTACCGCCTTAACCCTCAAGTCAACCTTGCGGTAGCCCTGGACGATGGGCCATACCAGCCTCCAGCCCGGCTCCATGAGCCCGGAGTACTTTCCCAGAACAAACCTTATTCCCTTTTCGTACTGGTTTATCTGCCTGATGGAAATTAAGGTAAGAAACAAAGCGACTCCCAATATAGTGTAAATTAGTCCTGCCATATTTTTATAAATTAATATTAAACTGCCTTTTCTGATTTTATCACGTTTCGCCTAAAAAACAAGCAAAAAAAGACAGCGCTTGGCGCCGTCTTTTATATTTCAACTTACTTTTACTATGCCCGCATTTCTGGGTCCCCTGATTTTGTGCTGCTTATAGCCCAGCCATTCGGTCTTTTGAAAAACGACCGTCCAGCCGGCCCCTTCGAACCGCTTAACAACCTCCGCTTGAATCTCGTCTGAGGGCCAGCGGGGCAAAGAGATGGACAGCTCTCCGCCCGGCTTGAAGTCGCTTTTCATCGCTCTTTCAATTTGCCCGGAAATTAAATCTGCTTCCGCAACAACCTTATTGAATCCTTCCCTTTCGATATCGTCCTTCTTTGGAATGTCCATGGCACCTCCTCAGCAAGCGCCGGCTTCTATTTCCAAAACCCTGGCCGGCCCTATGACGTCTCCCATTGCCGAAGCCAGGAGTTCGTAGCTCGCCTGGTCGGGGCA
>JAQUTZ010000007.1:1685-17568 GCA_028694095.1 Minisyncoccota bacterium
CCATTTTGCAGCCAATCTCCGAGCAAACCTCAACCTCGGGAGTATTGCCCTTTTTCCTGTCTCCGCCGTTAGCGAAAATGTCGGGTTTTATTTTTCGTAACTCCGAACTTACGCTCATGTCTTTTGGATTGGCTTCGTGAGAACTTAAAACGACCTTGTCCACGAAAAAAAATGCTTCCAATATTTCTTTCCTTTCTTTTTCTGGCATGAAAACGTATCCCTTTTTAGCTAAAAGCCAGTTGTCGTTATTCAATATAACTACAAGCTTGTCTCCAAGCTCGGCGGCTTCCTTGAACATCCTGACATGTCCCACATGGACAGGATCAAATCCGCCCGATACGGCTACGACAATATTCTTTTTTTTAGAAGAAACTTTCATGCGTTATAGACACTAAGATGATTTTACCAAAAATTCCCGCGACTTTCCATTAAAACACCTCTCCCTTTGTTGCTTCAATAAACTTAAGGGGGTCGATATTGGCTCCGCCGGCCTTAATGGAAAAATGAAGATGCGGCTCTATCGAATATCCCGTATTCCCGGACATTCCTATAACCTGCCCCCTTTCTACTTCCCGGCCCAAGGCAACTGAAAATTCGTCCAAATGAAGGTACAAAGAAAACAATCCCAAGCCGTGGTCAATTACCAGAGTTTTGCCGTAATTAACCAGATCAAGGGTTCCTTTAACCATCCCATTGTTTACAGCGTAAACGGGAGTGCGCATAGAGGCGTCCAAATCAACTCCCAAATGCCTCAAAGCAATATCCCCGCTTTTTCTTATATTCCCAAAAGCCCCCACATCAACAATCTTCTCTAAAGGATAAATAAATGATTCGTCAAAATATGGAACATCCGCTGAGGCTGCCATGGCTTCATAGAGCCTGGGGCCGTCATTCGCGGCGATGGTTTCAGCGACACTCCCGGCATTATATCCTTTATCTTCCAGCTCCGGAGTGAAAGCCAGCACAGTTACAGGAAAATCTCTTTTAACCACATCTATTTCTTCTTCGACAATATGGCCGTTAGGCAAATTAACCGTCAGCTTGCATTCCCCCGGCTCTTTTCTTACGTCTATCCCGATAATCGCAGCGACGCTGCCCTCAAGCCGGAAAAAAGTTATTCCATCAGAACCGAATTGCCCTGAAACTTCTTCCGGATCTTTGACGGCGGGAACCCAAACCAAAACCGTATCTCCCTGCTGCGGCTTATTTAAAGAAAGCGCTATATCGAGCGGCTCCTCCTCGGGTAAAGATAAATCCGCTTCACCGTTCTGTAACGGTTCGGCCCCGTTTTCCTGAAAGCCGGTTCCGACGGCCAGAAGAAGCAAAACGCCCAAACCGGCAATTAAAAAGATGAATTTACGGCTCATAAGGCTGGCCGATTAAGTTAACTGCTTGAGCGGGTAACGGGAATCGAAGAGTTGCCCGAAGGATTCCTTCGGAAGGGAGACGGGTTCTCTACGCGCTACCCAAATAAAAATTTATATATATTTTCAATATATCTCAATTTTTATGAGTATATTTACGAGTCTGCTCGAACTCATTTTATCAGAAATTCCTGAAAAAAGCCAGTGCCCGCCGCCAGAGGCGGCGGGCAGGAAAAATCCCCTCGGACGCGGCGGCTGCGGCAAGCGAAAAGGGGTCTGGGGGAAAAGGAATCGCCGCAGCCGCCTTCTCTTTCAAAAACCGAGCACTCAACCTATTGAGTGCTCGGCCCGCCCGACTCCGAAAGCCGCTTTCGGCGGCCAGCCAAAACCCCGCTTTCTGCGCAGAAAGCGGGGTTTTTCGGAACTGCCCGCCACGTTTTAGCGGGGAAATCAGAAAAAAAACAAGGGCGTGGCGGGTGGGGTTCAAAATTTTGGGTGTTTGAACTTGCTTCAAAACCTTGTTATCGTATAATAAAATAGGAGGCCAAGAACGAACTGTGGAAAACCAATTTTTCTGCCCGCTTGCCTCAAAATTTTGTTATTATATAATAGAAAGTGAAATGCCAAACTCACTAGAAAATTATTTTTTGACTTATAAGAAGGAGCAGAGAGAGAGAGAGAGAGAGAGAGAGAGAGTAAATAACGGCCGCCGAATTTTAAACTCGGCCGGTTTTGAACACCGTTTTTGCGGTGTTTTTTGTTTTTTCCGGACAAGATTTATCCAGGTAGCGTTGGGGTTTGCAATAGGAATAATATTAGCCACCTTGGGTTCGGCATTGGCTTTAAAGCTATGAAAAAGAAAAATAAGCAGAAAAAAGGAAAACGGAAATATATCGTTTTGGGCGCGGTTGTAATTATGGTTTTAGCTTCAATCAGTACGGTCGGGGCGCTTAACGGCTGGTTCGGAGGAGGAGGTTCTGTTCCTCAGGACACTACTACTTTAAAATTGATGGGCTATTGGAATTTTGACGAGGGCTCTGGCAGCATAGCTTACGATTCCTCGGGCCAAGGCCATCATGGCACGCTGTGGTCCTGCGGCGACACCCTCACTGATTCCGACGGCCAGACTTACAGCACGGTTTTGATCGGCTCCCAGTGCTGGATGGCAGAAAACCTTAACGTGACCACCACGGCTGCCGCCAAAGGCGACTGCTCCGGCTACGGCTACAAATACTGCTACAACGACACCAGCTCAAACTGCGACACTTACGGAGGGCTTTACCAATGGGCCACTGCAATGTGCGGGGAGAGCTCAAGTAATTCAGAGCCTTCGGGAGTCCAGGGAATCTGTCCTGACGGCTGGCACATGCCAAGCCATTACGAATGGGTTACATTGGAGCGCCAGGTTTGTTCTGATATAGGCAACTCCAGCTGCGACACCACTTTCGTCAAAGATACCTCCACCACCGGCTGGTTTGGCCAAGACACCACCACTGCCGAAGGAGAGGGCTCGGCCATGGCAGGTAACGAAGCTCTCTGGACCAACGGAGATATTGATAACGCCGGAGCTGGCAACAACGATTTTGGCACATCGGGCTTAGATGTCCTGCCTGCCGGCTACCGCAGTACTGTCGGCAGCTACCACCCTCTGAGCGACTACGCGGACTTGTGGTCGTCCTTTCAGTACGACGCCAGCAATGCTTGGAGACGGGGCCTGGATTACACGCATACGGACGTCCGCCGGAGCTACACCACTAAGGCGAACGGCTTTTCGGTCCGCTGTGTCAGGGATTAAATATTTTACATTTTTAGAATTAGGATTTGGGAATTTGTAATTTGGAATTTGAAAAAAATTAAAAATTAAATATGTGCTCCGCCAGATTTCTGAATCGTCTGCCCGCAGAGTCGGGCCGGCTTTCAGAAGAGAGCGGTTAAAAATTGATTCCGCTTTTGCCGGTCTATGCAAATAGACCATTAGCGACAGAAAACCTCTTAAAAATCTTTTACTTATTAGGTTTTCGCAGTATGGCCAAGAGCAAAAGTAATTTTGTCCTGCCTGCCGGCAACCGCAATACTGACGGCAGCTACAACAATCTGAGCAACAACGCGAACTTGTGGTCGTCCTTTCAGTACGACGCCAGCAATGCTTGGAGACGGAACCTGAATTACACGCATACGGACGTCAACCGGAACAACAACAATAAGGCAAACGGCTTTTCGGTCCGCTGTGTCAGGGAATGGATTTCAACTCAAGGGAATAATAGCTCCTAAACAGGTTATTATTCCCTGCGGAGCATTAATAAATAGAAGTGGCCAAAAATCAAAAACTGCCTTTATATCTAAAGCTTTACCAGTTTCTAAAATTTCTTTACGAGACGACAAGAAACTTTCCCAAACAGTATAAATATACTTTAGGGGAAGATATCCTGAATTTAACTTGGCGGTGTCTGGACTTAGTTTTAGAGGCGAATGTTTTACCCCACGAAGAAAAATATTCCAAAATTTTAAAACTAAGCCTCACTTTCGATCAATTGAAAATCAGATTAAGAATGGCCCAGGAAATAGATTTGCTGTCCAAGGGGCAGTTCAGCCACCTTCAAACCAATTATGTTAAAGAAATCGGCGAAATGATTGGAGGTTGGCTTCGCTGGGCCTCCTAAAATTATGAGCAAAACCACATTCACTTTCGAAAAACTTTATCAGGCATATCTGGATTGCCGCAAGCACAAAAGAAAGACCATCAACGCTTTGGAGTTTGAGTGGAATTTGGAAAGAAATCTTTTCAAACTCCAAAAGGAACTTGAGGCGAAAGAATACAAACCGGGCCATTCAATTTGTTTTGCCATCAAAGACCCCTCGCCCAGAGAGATATTCGCCGCCACCTTCCGGGACAGAGTGGTTCACCACTTATTGATTAAAGAAATAGAAAATATCGGAGAGAGAAAATTCATTTTTGACACTTTTTCCTGCCGGAAGAACAAAGGAACCCATTCGGCGATCGGGAGATTGAAAGGTTTTATCGGGAAAGCGACTAAAAATTATACTCAAAAGGCGTTTTACGCCCAATTGGATATTTCCGGCTTTTTTATGAGCATCGACCACAATATTCTATATTCTCTTTTTGAAAAGTTGGTTTCAAAACAGAACAAGCCCCATCAGTGGAAGAAAGATGTTTTGTGGCTGGCAAAAGTTATTATTTTTAACAAGCCCACCAAAAATTATACCGTCAAAGGAGATGTTTCCTTGTTTGACTTCGTGCCGCCGCGAAAATCCCTGTTTAATTCCGGGCCCTATCGAGGGCTTCCCATTGGCAATTATTCCTCCCAATTTTCCGCCAATCTTTATTTGGACGAGCTAGATCAATTTATAAAAAGGGGGCTTGGGTGCAGATATTACGTTCGTTACGTCGACGATTTAGTTCTGTTGGATGGAAACGAGGAAAATTTGAAAAACTGGAGAAACAAAATCAATAATTTTCTGGAAGAGAAACTGAATTTAAAACTAAACCTGGACAAAACCAAAATTCAATCCGTTGATAAAGGAATAGATTTCTTGGGATATTTCATAAAACCTGATTGTATTTTGGTCCGCCAGAGAATAGTCAGAAAATTAAAAGAAAAATTATATTGGCCCGGGCTTTCCGATTTTAAGGCCTTGTCTGTTATAAACTCTTACTATGGCCATTTTCGCCACGCCTGCAGTTTCAACTTAAGAAAAGATATTTATGAAAATCACTTGGGTGAAAGAAAGGCAATATTTTTACCAGAAACAGATTATTCTTCTTTTCAGTTGGCCAAAACTATTGAAAATTAAAATATAAACACTATGAATATCAAAGACAAAAAAATAAAATTGATTATTTTTGCCGCTGTGATGATAACAGTGAGTTTTGGCTTCGGCAAAGAGATTCTAGCCGCGCCCTCTTGGACCTTCGGCATTGTTCCGCAGTCCGGCGGCAAACTTGGAGGTGGCGCGCTGGAATTTGACGGCGATGACTACGTAGATATTGGAAACGTCGGCAATGTCCAGGCCGTTGAGTTTTGGCTCAATAATTCCAATACCGCGGACGGAATTTTGGAGCTAATAAACAATTCTACATACGTTTCAATTTCGGGGGGCGCCATTACAGCCACCGGCTTCACCTCTCCCACCATTTACGTTAACGGCAGCTCTGCCTCAGCATCTTTGGCTACTGGCTGGAATCACGTGGTTATCACCGATACTGCCAGCGTAGCGGCGGCCAGTTTTCAAATCGGCGAAGCCAATGGCGATTATATGTCTGGCATTATTGACGAAGTAAGTGTTTACAATAGAGCATTATCGGACGCCGAAGTCCGCTTTCACTACAACAAAGGAGGCCCCGTAGCCCATTGGAAATTAAATGATGGGTCAGGCTCCACCGCTTATGATTCAACCGAAAATAATATCGACGGAACGCTTTACGGCGAGATGGCCACATCCACCACTTACGGCTGGGTTAGCGGCAAACAGGGTTCGGCACTTTCCTTTGACGGTGTGGATGACTATGTTGATGTCGGCGATACCAGCCAAAACATCAAGACTATTTCTTTTTGGCTTGTTGCCGGCGCTACCAATGAAAAGATTTTAGACTTGGATGGCGGCACCCGCTACATTGAAATTGACTCTAGCAGCGATATCCAAGCCCAAGGTTTCACCAGCCCCGCTATCTACATTAACGGAGTTCAAGGGAGCCGAATATCAACCAATACCTGGCAACACGTGGTAGTGATTACCAACACCGCCATTGACGCCAACAATGTAGATCTGGGCAGGGTTAGTGCCAATTATTTCTACGGCATAATCGACGAGGTAAGGCTTTACAACTATGTCAGGACAGCCGAAGAAATCCGGCTGGACTACAATGCCGGATTTAAAGCGAGATTCTAACCGGCGCTTTCCCCGTTAAAACGTGGCGGGCAGTTCCGGAAAATTTACCTCCTTTTTATAAAGGGAAAAGATTCAGCCCCCCTAAAACCCCGTTAGAAATCTATGTTCTGTTAATTTTAGAATAACCTCGGCGTTTGCTCTGTGCTGGCTTTCAAAGATTTCTAACGGGGTAAATAAAAAAATTTTCAGGTTTTGGCTGGCTGCCGAAAGCGGCTTTCGGAGTCGGGCGGGCCGAGCACTCAATAGGTTGAGTGCTCGGTTTTTGAAAGAGAAGGCGGCTGCGGCGATTCCTTTTCCCCCAGACCCCTTTTCGCTTGCCGCAGCCGCCGCGTCCGAGGGGATTTTTCCTGCCCGCCGCCTCTGGCGGCGGGCACTGGCTTTTTTCAGGAATTTCTGATAAAATGAGTTCGAGCAGACTCGTAAATATACTCCGTAATTTGACTTTCAGGAATTTTTCCGACTTTTTCGTGGGCGGCGCAGAGCGCCGCCCATTGATTTTTCGCTTCATTTTCCCGCTCGCTCGGCGCGCTAAAGCGCGCCTCGCGGCCTGGCAAAAAGAGGTTCGAAATTTTTGTATTTGCTTTGCTTGTAAAAAGAATTTTTGGTATAATGTAAATGCGACCAATCAGATAGAAAAGCCTTTTTAAATGGCCGTCTCGGAATCAATTAAGGTTTTTCTTGATTGGTCGCACCGGGGCGGCCATTTAATTATTAATAAATATAAAATCTATGCAAAACATTACCTCGCAAAAATTCTTTTTATACGCCCGCAAGTCCACCGACGTGGAAGATAAACAAGTTAGATCTATTGGAGACCAAATATCAGAATTGCGCGCCTTTGCCAAGCAGGAAAACCTAAATGTCATTGAGGAATTTGTTGAAAAGCAAAGCGCCAAGATTCCGGGCAGGCCGATCTTCAACGAAATGCTGAACAGAATAGAAAAAGGCGAAGCTAATGGAATTTTGGCCTGGCACGCAGACAGACTAGCGCGCAATTCTGTTGACGGAGGAAGGATTATTTACCTTTTGGATTGCGGGCGTATTCAATCGTTGAAGTTTCCGACTCTCTGGTTTGAAAATACGCCGCAAGGAAAGTTTATGTTGAATATTGTATTCGGGCAAAGCAAATACTATGTGGATTCTCTTTCCGAAAACACCAAAAGAGGGTTGCGCCAAAAAGTGAAGCGAGGCGAGTATCCCTCGCTTGCTCCGGTTGGCTATATCAACGACTCACGGACAAAAAGCGTGGTTGTAGATAAAAAGAAGTCAATTATCATTCGCCAAGCTTTTGAAATGTACGCCGATGGCAATCACCGGTTAGAGGATATTTCCGACTTTTTGGCGCAGAACAAAATAGTTTCCAGAAGCGGAAAGAGAATCCACATTACGAGAACCACTTTTATTCTTTCCAATCCTTTCTACACTGGGCTATTCCGCTATGCTGGCGAAATATACGAAGGAAAACACGAGCCAATCATATCAAAGAAACTTTTTGATAAAGTTCAGGAAGTTTTAAAACAGAGAGGAAAAACAAGACATAAAACCAAAATTGAGCCGCAAGCTTTCTGCGGATTATTGCGCTGCGGCACTTGTGGCATGATGATAACTGGCGAATACAGGATTAAACATCAGAAAAATGGCAATGAACATCATTACATCTATTACCATTGTTCAAAAAAGAAGAAAGGTTTCAAATGTCTCGAACCCTGTATTCGTCAGGAGGAATTGGATAAACAAATTTCATTTATGCTCCAAAAATTTTCTTTGCGTGCGGATTGGGCGGAGAAACTTTTGGAAATATTGAAAAATGACAAAACAAAATCCGCCCAATCCGTTTTTGCTTTTGTTCAAGAAAATAAAGAAAAGATAAAAACAATCAATATAAAACTCCAGCGACTTTTAGATGGCTATTTAGAACAAAATATTGAACGCGACATATACCGCCAAGAAAAAGCAAAACTGCTTTCTGAAAAAAAGTCGCTGGAAGAACAAAGAACAAGATTTGAACAAAAGCAGAATGATTGGGTCGAACCGATGGAAAAATGGCTGAATTACGCTCAAAACCTTGCAAAAATCGCAAAAAATAGCGACCTTTTACAGAAAAAGGTCGCGGCCAAAGAAATCTTTGGCTCGAACCTCTTTTTGTCAGGCCGCGAGGCGCGCTTTAGCGCGCCGAGCGAGCGGGAAAATGAAG
Source organism: Minisyncoccota bacterium (assembly GCA_028694095.1). Taxonomy (GTDB): domain Bacteria; phylum Patescibacteriota; class Minisyncoccia; order Minisyncoccales; family MHMH01; genus JACOYH01. The sequence goes on from JAQUTZ010000007.1 coordinate 10,152, forward strand.
CGAAAAATCAATGGGCGGCGCTCTGCGCCGCCCACGAAAAAGTCGGAAAAATTCCTGAAAGTCAAATTACGGAGCGGGTAACGGGAATCGAACCCGTATCTCAACCTTGGGAAGGTCGCGTTCTACCACTGAACCATACCCGCAATTACCAAGTAAAAGGATTCCACCACTGCCTCTCTGTTTCCGGAATCTCCTCTCCCTCGGGAGGAAGAATGGTCACAACCGATTCTCCGGGCTTCCTTAAATTAAACCTTTCCCTCGCCTCGGTTTCAAGATAATCTTCGTCGGCCGAATCGGATACTTGAGCCTGAAGCAGGTCGTTTCTTTCTTCCAGAATTCTCAGCTGCTCCCGCAGATATTCTTCCTGTTCGTTAAGTTCCGACCTCTTTTGGATTATTTTAAAGTTGGAAACCGCCAAAAACCCGATTATCACCAAAAGGAGAGCCGCCAAAAAAACCGGAAAAAACCAACTGCCCCCGAAACTCCTTTTATTTTTCCTGAATTTTGCTACCATGAGATTGTATGAAAATGAAGAAAGTTGCCAAAATAGTCTGGTTGGTCATGATTTCCCTGGTTATTATCAGCATGCTTGCCTTTTCGGTAGCTCCCTTATTTTAACCGCATTACAGGGTTTCTTCAAGCCTTAAAGACCTCCAGAAATACCCGGGAAGGAATTTTAATCCTTCCTTTTTCTTTTAATTCTTTCTTTCCTTTTTTCTGCTTTTCCAGAAGCTTCCTTTTTCTGCTGTAGTCTCCTCCGTAAAGAGGGGCTATTACGTCTTTTCCTTTGGACCTGACGGTCTCTCTGGCCAGAATCTTCCCTCCCACGGCAGCCTGCAAGGGAACGGAAAACAGCTGGGAAGGCATTTCTTCTTTGAGTTTTTCCACTATCCTTTTGCCCTCGTTATAAGCTTCTGCTTCCGGAACTATTCTGGAAAGAGCTTCTTCTTTCCTGCCTAAAACCAGGATATCCAGTTTGACCAGCTGAGCGGGCCTCCAGTCCAGCATCTCGTAGCTCATTGAGGCAAATCCTTGGGAAGCCCCTTTCAGCTTGTCGTACAAGTTCTTGGTTATTATCTCTCTCAAGGGCGTTTCATATACCAGCTCCATTTTGTCCGCTCCCAGATAATTGGTTTCAACCTGCCTGGAATCAATGGTTTCCAGCAATTCCAGCACCGGCCCCAAATACCTGGAGGGGGTAAGAACGGCCAGCTTCGTCCACAGCTCCTGGCACAAAGAAATGCTTCCTGGATCGGGCCAATCGGCCGAAGTGTGGACCGTAATCTCTTTGTTGCCTTCTGTAAAAACCTTGTAGATAACGGAGGGCGTTGAAAGAACCAGGCTTAAGTCAAACTCCCTTCTCAGGCGCTCTGCCACTATTTCAACGTGCAAAAGGCCGAGAAACCCGCACTGGAATCCCCTGCCCAGCCCCTCCTTCATCTCGGGCTTGAAGGTTAAAGCAGCATCATTGAGCTTAAGCTTTTCAAGAGCGGTTTTTAAAAGCTCGAAGTCGTCTGAAATTTCAGGGTAAATGCTCAAAAAAACTTTGGGCTGCGGTTCTTTGTATCCCGGCAAAGGCAGGACCCCGGAAGGAGCGTCGGTAATCGTATCTCCCACCCTGACGTTCTCCGACTCCTTGACTCCGGTGGCGATAAACCCTATGTCTCCCGCAGACAAGGCATCTTTAACGGCCGGCTCCGGACGGAAAATCCCCGTCTCCTTGACTTCTCCCTTGGCTCCCGACTGCATGAGGTATATTTTATCCCCCTTCCTGACCCTGCCGTCAAAAACCCTGACGTAAGCCAAAACTCCTTTATACGGATCGTACATGGAATCGAATATCAAGACCCTTAAAGCCAAGTCGTCCCTGCCTTCTTTCGGGGGCGGCACCTTTTCCACTACCGCCTCCAAGACTTTCTCCACGTTCTCCCCGGTCTTGGCTGAAATCCTGATGATTTCGGACTTGTCCACTCCCAGAAGGCCGGCTATTTCCTTTTCTGTTTCTTCGACTTTCGCCTGGGGAACGTCTATCTTATTTATCACCGGAATAATGGTCAGCTTTTCCTGGCGGGCCATCTCTAAATTGCTGACCGTCTGGGCCTGGATTCCCTTGGTGGCATCCACCAAAAGAATCGCCCCCTCCACGGCCAAAAGGGACCTGGACACTTCATAGCTGAAATCCACGTGGCCGGGAGTGTCGATTAAATTCAAAACATAATCCTTGTACTCCATTTTGACCGGCTGCATCTTTATGGTAATCCCCCTTTCCCTTTCCAGGTCCATCATATCCAGATACTGGGAATGCATTTTCCTTTTTTCGATAGTGGAGGTCAATTCTAAAAAGCGGTCGGCTAAAGTCGACTTCCCGTGGTCAATGTGGGCGAATATGCAAAAATTGCGTATTTTTTTCGTCATTATAAGCTAATTTTAATTGATTTTTGGATAAAGATAAAGGGTTCTCCGAAGAGAACCCTTTTTGCTTACAGCCCGTAGGCCTTGGCGTTCTTTAAAAACTTCTTGATATTGCTGGGTTTCCAGGAGCCGAATCCTCCGACATCCCGCCAGGCCATGAGGGCCAGGACCACGAATATCAGGAAGAACATGCTGTGCCCCGCGTAAATTACGTAGCCGATGCAGGCAAAGAGCATCAGTTCCCCTAAGGCGCAGAAAATAAGCAGTAAATACCTCATTAACCCCTCCTTTCTGCGCTTATTCTACGTATCTGTAAGAAAAAGTCAAGGGCCAAAAGAAATTAAGAACCCCGTCGCCAGCGCCAATTTTATTAAGGCTGAAAAAAACTTAAACCTCACGCTCACCGTCTCCTCCCGCCCCCGCTTTAAAGACCTTGCCAGATACCAGAGAGCGTAAACAATAAATAACAGGAAGGCTGAGGCCAAAAACCAATCCGGCTGAAATCCGCCAAGAAAAAAATAAAAAGACAAAAAAGCAAAAAACAAATAAACTAAAACGTGGAGAATCTCTTTTAAAAAGCTGGTGCGCCTGACTGTTTCTCCCATTCCCGCCCAAGCCATATTTTCCCAGAAGGCTAGGAAAAAATAGGCGGAGGAAATAAGAAGCAGCCAGCTCATTTTGATTCCTTTTTAAACTGTCCTGAAACCGAAGAGCATATGTTCTTTATCTCAGGCAGCCCCAAGAGGTGGGCGGAAAACAGGTAGGTCAGCAATCCGGCTAAAACCGCGAAAACGGTCTGCAAAAACAGCCCCAGAACGGTATTCATATCGACAAATGGAGCTGCCGCCCAAAGAGACAGATAGGTGGCGGTAGCCATTAGCATGGTAGCCATGATAACCTTCCTTAAAGATCTCAGTTGATCCATTAAATTTATCTTCCCCATCTCCTGGCGCAAAAAGAATAAAAGGCAAAGGAACTGGAAAATGGCGGCCGCGGATATGGCTAAGGGAAGGCCGACAACGGCTATGCTTTCAATTCCCTCCAGCTTTAAAAAGCTGATAAAGAAATTCCGGAACCCTCCTTCTATTGAAAGAAGGTGGACGAACAAGAAGCTCAGGCAGACATTCAGGCCCATTGAAGCCAAGCTGATGGCCACCGGAGTTTTTGTATTTTGGAAAGAATAGAAAACCCTGGCTAAAAACGGCACCAGGCTGGCTGCAAATATGCCGATGCAGAATATTCCCAAAGAAGCGGCGGTGAGGCGGGTATCGGCCCAGCCAAACTGGCCGGTTCCCAGAATCAGCCTGACTATCTGGGCCCTCAAAAGAAACATCAAAGCGCTGATGGGAACTATGAGAAAGATGATCTGGCGGAGAGCCGAAGAGAAATGGCCGATGAACTGCTGGCGGGCTCCGTTAACCCAGGCCCGGGATAAAGACGGGAAGGCGGCTACGGCAAAAGAAGCTCCGATTATGCCTATTGGAAAATGCTGAAGGTTGTTGGCAAAATTAAAAACGGCAATGCTTCCTGCGGTTAAAGTGGAAGCAATGGCTGTTACCACGATTAGATTAACCTGCAAAGCAGCCGTGCCCGCCACCCTCGGCAGCATCAGCTTGAAAATGGTTCTTAGTCCGGAAGACCCTAAATCGAAAACCCTTTTATACCTAAACCCCGAAGAAATAGCGGCGGGAACCTGGATTAAAAGGTGGAGGCCCGCCCCGAAAACAACTCCGTAAACCAAACCGACAAGACCGTAAAGAGGATAAAGGAAAATGATTCCGAAAATTATGCCGACATTGTAAAGAATCGGAGCCATGGCGTATGCCAAAAATCTGTCGAAATAATGGAGGATTCCCGAAAAAACAGAGGAAATTCCGAAGATAACCGGGCTTAAAAACATTATCCTGGTCAAAGACACCGCCAGTTCTTTCTGATGGGCGCTGAATCCCGGAGCAACCAAGTTTATCAGCCAGGGAGTAAAAATAGCCAAAGTGCCGCAGACCACAATCAGAGAAAATAGAAAAACGTTAAGAACGTTGCTGGCCAGCTTCCATCCCTCTTCTTCGTCTTTAAGGAAATACTTTGAAAATACCGGCACGAACACGGAGCTTATCCCTCCCATCACTATTATCCCGAAAACGAAATCCGGTATCCTGAAAGCAGCGAAATATATATCCAGCTCTTCGCCAGCTCCAAAGCTTCCGGCTAGTAGCCTATCTCGCAGTAAACCCAAAAGCCGGCTTATCAAAGCCGACCCTCCGAGAAGAACGGCAGCGAAAGTTACGGTCTTGGATTTTGACCTGAAAATGCCTCGTATCATCGAATTTATTCATTTTACTACCAACTTTACAAAACTCCAAACCTGGGATATTATCCCAACAGAACAAAGTTCTTTGAAAGGAGAAAAAATGAATCATATTATCGAGACGCAGCAGTTTAACAGGGAGTGGCTGGAAAATGAATTCTTTCCCGAGGTTATAAAAATGAAACAGCGGCCCAAAGAAAACAGCCTTAATTCCCTGGCCGGCAAGGAGATGATATCCTTTTTCTACGAACCCAGTACCAGAACCCGCCTCTCATTTGAGCTGGCCATGAAAAGGCTTGGCGGCCAGGTGGTTTTTTCCACTGAAAACGCCAAAGAATTTTCATCGGTGGCTAAGGGAGAAATTATTGAAGACACTGTAAGAGTGCTTTGCGGTTACGGCCCGGACGTGATAGTCCTGAGAACCGACCAGGCGGGCATGGCTCAGAGGGCGGCTGATTTCTCAACCGTTCCCATTATCAACGCCGGCGACGGCGACCACCAGCATCCCACCCAAGCGCTTACGGACATTTACACTATATACAGCGAGCGCGGCCGGGTAGACGATACCGTTATTGCCATGTGCGGCGACCTCAGCCGCGGCAGGACCGTCAGATCCCTGGCATATCTCATCTCCAAGTTCTCCGGTATAAAGATATATTTCATCTCGCCGGAAGCCGCCAGAATGAGAGACGACATCAAGGAGCACCTAAAGGAAAACAAAATACCTTTCGAGGAGGTTGCTGACCTCAGAGAAATCGCCTCCGGAGTCGACGTGATATACGATACCAGAATCCAGGAGGAGCGCGGCGCCCTTCTTATGAAATACGGCAAGACAGCCTTCTGGACAGTGAACCAGGAAGTCATGAAGATGATGAAAGAAGACGCTATTGTTATGCATCCCCTGCCCCGGCTGGAAGAAATAAGCCCGGAAGTGGATGACGATGCCAGAGCCGCCTATTTCCGGCAAGCAACCAACGGCCTTTACGTCAGGATGGCTCTCCTGAATATGATTCTCGGCTAAAAAAACAAACCCGCCCAATTAAAGGCGGGTTTTTATTTTCCAAAATTAAAAGCCCAAGCAAACAATACCCCGAATTCTGTCTGCCTGCCCGAAGGCAGGGAGGCAATCATCTGTCTACGCCTTGGATTGCTCCAAAGCTTTAGCGAGCTACTCTTTCACAGAAGATTCATGATAAACCACGAAACCTCTGGCTTGCTCTTGCTCACAGGTAAGAATTTAGCCGTTTCACCCCTGATATTTCTACCAGGGCTCACCCCGAAGGGTGCTCTGGCGTTTCCGCCGAAAGCGTCTCTGTTCGCATCTCTAGGATTTCTCCAGACGGGCGTTACCCGCTACCCTTTTAACCTAGCCTTATCGGCTGGTGAGAGTTCGGAAGTTCCTCCAAATACTAAAGTATCTGGCGATTGCCTTGTTTGCTTGAGCTGATTATATTATAGCAGAAAAAACACCCCTGTCAAGAAAAAAGCAGCGGAATATCCGCTACCATATGTTGTGCCCCCACTAGGACTCGAACCTAGAACCTGCGGCTTAAAAGGCCGTTGCTCTACCAATTGAGCTATAGGGGCGATAGCCCTGCTACAGGGCAATTATACTTTATAGTCCTTCTTTTTTCAAGTTCTCCAAGAGCTCCTTTTGTTTTTTGCTGAGCTTTTTGGGAGTTTCTATATTAAGCACAACAAACATATTACCCCTGCCGTATCCGGAAAAATGGGGAATTCCCTTTCCCGAAACCTTAAGTATTTTTCCCGATTCCGTTCCCGAAGGAACCTTTAATTCTATTTTCTTCCCCTCAAGAGTAGGCACTTCCGCCTCGCCTCCCAAAGCAGCCTGAGAAAAAGAAACCGGAACTGAAACGATAAGGTCGTCTCCCCTCCTTTCGAACACCGGATGCTTCTTTACGGATATTCTGATATAGAGGTCTCCCGGCTGCCCGCCCTTCCTGCCGGCTTCCCCCTTTCCTTCCATCTTTATTATCTGCCTGGAATCCACTCCGGCAGGAACGAAGAATTTAATTTTCTCTTCTTCTTTCACCCGGCCTTCTCCTTTGCAGACGTTGCAGGGCTTCTCGGGCCTGTATCCCTCGCCCCGGCATTCGGGGCACACTCCCATCTGAGTGAAAGAGCCGAAAATAGTCCTTCTTATCTGCTGCACCTGGCCGGTTCCCCGGCAGGAAAAGCATTCTTTAACTTTGGTGCCGGGCTCTGCTCCTTTGCCCTGGCATCTCGAACAAGTAACCAGCTTTTTCAAGGATATCTCTTTTTCCTGGCTCTTAAGAGTGTCTTCCAGGGATATTTGAAAATCAACCTCGATGTCGCGGCCCCTCCTGTTATCCCTTTTCTTCCTTCCGCCGAAACCGAACATGTCCCCGAATATGTCCCCTAGGTCGTTGACGTCGAATCCCTGAGCCGAACTGAAATCCCATCCCGGCTGTCCCTGGAACCCTGCTCCCTCGAAAGCGCTGCCGTACCGGTCGTACTGCGATCTTTTATTGCTGTTGGAGAGGACTTGGTAGGCCTCGTTTATCTCTTTGAATTTCTGCTCGTCTCCCCCTTTGTCGGGATGGTACTGGTGAGCCAGCTTTCGGTAGGCTTTCTTAATGTCCTCCTGGGTGGCGTTCTTATCCACCCCGAGAATTTTATAGTAGTCTTTTGCCATTAATTCTTCTCTTTATATTCTCC
>JAQUTZ010000008.1:0-5790 GCA_028694095.1 Minisyncoccota bacterium
GCCACGCCTGCCAAAACAGGACCGATGAAAGGTATGAAATTAAAGACCCCCGAAAACAAAGCAAAAGAAACAGCGTAATCGATATTAAGAACGTAGCAGGTTGCAAAAGTCATTGCAGCGACAAAGGCCGAGGCAAGTATCCTGGCCCCGAACCAGCCGCTGACTTTTTTCTGGCTCCTCTCCCACAAGCTCAAAACCACGGCTTCGTATCTTTTAGGGGTAAGAACTTTTATTATCCTTTCCAGCCCTTTTTCCTCTAAGGAAAGAAACAAAGCAATGGATACAATGGTGATGGTGGAAAAAAGCCCTCCGAATATGGCCCCGATTGCCGTAAATATATTGGAAGATATTTTAGTCAGGCTTTCTTCTATCGCACCGGTAAAAGAGTCGAAGCTTTCAAAAGCCTCTATCCCTAAATTCTTTAAGGGAGGGGAAATCCTTTCAAAATACTCCGGAAAGGACTGAGAAAACTGCTGTATTTCGCTGAAGAACAGCGGGGTTATAAGATAAATCATCACTCCGATAATGCTGAATACGGAAACGTAAACTAAAACTGCCGCCACCACCCTGGGAATAAACCTTCTGAGAAAATCTATGGCGGGATTGAATAGAACGGAAATAATGACGGCGAAAATAATCCAAATCAAAATATCCCTTACCAAGTAAAGCATGTAAAAAGTTACTCCGGCAACGGCAATTTTCAGAATTGACGCCCAAGATATGTCTAAAAGCTTGTTTTCCGTCATAGTCTCAATAATTTATCGAAAGCCTTGCTGTCTTTATGGGGCCCGACCAAGGCCAAATTCAAGCCTTCGGGCCTGAAAATTTCTTTGGCTGCGGCCAAAACGTCGCTGCTTGTTACCTTATCAATTTTAGCATAAATCTCTTTTGGGGTTAAAATCCTTTTTTCCAGCAACTCATGGACTCCGTAGAAAGCAGCCAGCTCGTCCGAGGATTCGAGAGACAGAGCCATTTTTCCTTTTATGTACTCTTTGGCTTTTTTAAGCTCTCCGGCCGGAACTTTCTTTTGAGATATTTTCCGGTATTCTTTTAATATGGTGGAAACTGCTTTCTGTGCGTTGCTATTTTCCACTCCGGCCTGGGTAACAAGGAATCCGGTATCGGGATTGCAATCGCTCTCAGTTTTAACGTAATAGGCCAAGCCCAGCCTTTCCCTTACTTCCATAAAAAGCCTGGAGCTCATCATTCCTCCCAGTAAAACGGCCAAAACATCCTGGGCATACTTTTTTGGATGAAGAACGTTGTATCCCCTCACCCCAAGGCATAAATGGGTTTGGTCGGTTTCCTTATAGTCAATCAGGCTGCCCGGTTTTTTCTGGTTTTCAATTACCTCGGCTTTTTCTCTGGGCTTGGAGCTTTTCATGCTGGAAAAATATCTTTTCACTTTTTCGATCGCTTCCTCCTCTTCAATCCTGCCCGCCACGCAAACGATGGTATTGGGGGCGGTATACTGCTCTTTCATGTATTCAAAAAGGTCTTTTCTGCCAATCGAAGAAACCGTTTCCTTGGTGCCTGCAATATCCCATCCTGCCGGCTGGTCTCCGTAAAGCAAGCGGTTCCACAATAATCCGACCCGCGACATGGGATTGTCGTAAATCATATTGATTTCCTCTATTATCACCCCTTTTTCCCTTTTGACTTCTTTTTCCGGAAGCAGGCTGTTTAAATAAATATCGGAAACCCATCTTAAAGCCAAGTCGAATTTGGAAAAAGCCGTTTTAGCGTAATATCCCGTATATTCCTCCCCCGTAAAAGCGTTGTATATTCCTCCGACCTTATCCAAAGTTTCGGCTATCTCCAGCTTATCTGGCATATTTTTCGTCCCCTTGAAGAACATATGCTCCAAAAAATGGGATATTCCGTTAATTTCCCTGGTTTCGTATTTGGAGCCGGTCCCGACCAGAACCAAAACAGTCACCGCCTGAGTGCTCTTTTGGGGAACGGTAATAATCCTTAATCCGTTGCTTAGGGTTGTCTTTTTAAACATTGAGCTTTTCCTTTATTACCGAAAGCAAATCAGCCACCTTTACCCTTTCTTGAGACATGGTGTCGCGGTCTCTTAAGGTAACGTCGTTGTTTTCAAGAGTGTCAAAATCGACCGTAACGGCAAACAAGGTCCCTATTTCATCCTGCCTCCTGTACCTTCGCCCGATTGAGCCGATTTCATCGTACTGAGCAGAAAGCTCGGGCTTTATCATCTGAAATATTTCTTTGGCCTTCTTAACTAATTCGGGTTTGTTTTTAACCAAAGGAAGAACGGCTACCTTGACCGGAGCCAAGGACTTATGGAGCTTGAGCATCACTTCTTCCTCTTTGGCGGACTCGGTCGTCTTGGTCCGGCCCCCTTTAACTTCGTGATAGGAATCAATCAAGAAGGCCAGGAAAGACCGGTCTGCCCCTACTGAAGTTTCTATAACGTGAGGGAAGTATTTTTCCTTCTTTTCCTCGTCATAGTACTGAAGATCCTGCTTGGAGTTTTTCGCATGGTTTGAAAGGTCCCAATCGCCCCTGTTGTGAACTCCCTCTATCTCCTGCCAGCCGAAAGGAAACTTGTATTCTATATCCACGGCTCTTCTGGCGTAATGGGCCAGCTCGTCTTTGGGGACCTCCTTGGTCCGTATATTCTCTTTCTTAATTCCCAGCGACGAATACCATTTCAGCCTGGACTCAAGCCAGTATTCGAAAAACTTATCGGCTGTCTCGGGGCGGCAAAACCACTGCATTTCCATCTGCTCAAACTCTCTGGTCCGGTAGATGAAATTTCCAGGGGTAATTTCGTTTCTAAAGGCCTTTCCTATCTGGGCTACGCCAAAGGGAATTTTCAGCCGCATCGAATTTAGAATATTATTGAAGTTTACATATATTCCCTGGCATGTTTCCGCCCTTAAATAGGCTTCAGAGCCCTCTTCCTGAACCGGGCCTATGAAGGTTTTCATCATTAAATTGAATTTTCTCGGCTCGGTCAGCTCTCCTCCGCAATCAGGACATTTATCCCCTTCCAAAAAATCCTTCCTGAACCTGCGGTGGCATTTCTTGCACTCTACCAGCTCGTCGGCAAAGCCTGCTGTCAGATGCCCGGAGGCCTGCCAGATTTTCGGGGACATGAGAATGGCCGAATCCAGAGGAACTACGCTCTCTTGATTCCTGGTCATTTCTTTTCTCCAGGCGTCCTTGACGTTGTTTTTCATTTCTGTTCCCAGAGGACCGAAGTCATAGCAAGAACCGAATCCTCCATAAATCTCGGAGGAAGGAAAAACAAAGCCTCTTCTTTTTGCGAGCGAAACAATTTTATTCATTAGGTTGTCCATAAAATTCTGTTGAGTTATCTGACCGTGCCGTCGGAAACAGAGTCGTCGTCAGGCAAAGCAGCGTTAATCGCCTCATCTGTTCCCTCTACGGTAAACCCGGTAAACTGGTCTTCGCCGGTTATTTCAGCCGGCCCTATTATATTGGGAACAGTTCCTATTTGGGAAGAATCGGGAGAAAAACGAACCTGGAAGGAAACATTGGGTCCCGCTCCTGTCACCCCTTTCCCGGCATCCAGATTATCCAGCTTCCAGACTACTTCTCTGGATACGGAATCGTAAGTCAGATTTGTTCCTTCGGGAAAAATCCTACCGGTTAAAGATACGTTTCTGCCGAGAGTAGCGCTTACCTGCATATTATCCACATCGCTGTAATAGTTTTTAGCCTGCCAGGTAATCGTATAAGTGGTAGTTTGGCCGACCTCGGGAGGAAGAGGTCCGGAATTGCCGAATATTTCGTCGACGAAATATCCTCTTTGGCCTATCTCCACGAGAGTGTTAACTTTATTGGCGAACTCCTGGCGGGCCTGGCTCAGATAAACGTTATTTTTAATGACGGGATTCTTGTTCTGGGCTCCAAAATCTTCCTTTAGGTCAATCCAAAATTCCACCTTTCCTTCTTCTTGGGCGTCTAAGAACTGCAGGTCGGAAACCCTCCTCCAGTCGAAAACTATGGAATTGTCTCCGCTCTCGAATTCTCCCAAAGGAGCCCTTAGGGTATCAAAGTCAAAAGCTGCTCCCTCCAGCCTGGCCACCAAAAACAGATTATTAAAAGCTTCGCTTCCGATATTTTTGAAGATAACTTCGTAATGCAAGGTGTCTCCGGGATTGGCTATATATTGAGGACTGCCGTTGATTTGCTGGGAAATGTAAAGCGAGGGGGTGACTATCCTGACCGCCCGAATTGATTCTTTAAGCAAAACAAAATTGCCGTCCTGCCAGCTGCCCAGCTGGGCCTTAAACATTTTTTCCTCCTCAATTTGGCCCATAATGGTCCCTGTTACCTCTATTCTTCCTCCCTCGGCCTTATTTAAAAGGCCTACCTCCCATTCAGAAGAATCCAAGGGGCTAGGCGAGGCGGACTGGAACTCGAAATCCGAAGGATACTCCATTCTTATAGCCAGATTGGAAATCGGGTAATCAACATTGGAGAAGTAATTAAGGTTAAAGCTTAATTCTTTTCCGGATTCGATTCTCGAGGGAAGGTCCAAATCAAGAGTTAAGGGGACGGTTCCTATTTTTGTCGTAAAAGAAGTCTCCGATTCGTATCTGGCATTTAGATTTTTCGGCTTGTAGCTAAGCCAGGCTTTGGCTTTTTTAAGCTCTCCCGCGCTGCCGACTAGGCGTACGCGGAAATGAAATGTCTCCTCTTGGCCTGGATAAATGTCCTGAAGCACCATTTCTTTTCTCAAAGATCCGCCGCCGGAGGGAACTGAATAGTCGGGGAATTCGAAAGTAAGTATCGGCTCTTCAAGGCGAACGTTGCCGTTGTTCTTATACTTAACCGTGTATTCTATTTCTTCTAAAAGATCGGCCTGATCGGCTCCCAGTATTTCCAGCTTGAGAACTTCTTTGGAATAAGTGTTTTTCTGGTAATACCAAAAAGCGGCCGCTCCCAAAATAACAGCCAAGATAATAACGATTAGAATTATTTTATTTCTCATGTTTTTATTATATCAGTTTTTTGATGATTTCATCCAGATAATTCTGGGAAACTTCTTTTAATGATTTTTTTAAATGAGGGGCGGTCTTCAATCTGGAAACGACATTCCAGTCCTTGCAGACCATTACCCTTAAGATTTTTATCAAATCTTGATCGATTTGGAAAGCAGCCTGGGCTTTGCTAAAACACTTTTTGCATATCAGCCCTCCCTCTAAAGGACTGAAATAAAGGAGGCCGGGGGCCATCTTTTTTGCGCAAATGGAACAATTATAGAGTTCGGGCAGATAACCGAGCAGGGAAAAGAAATTCCAAAGGAAATAATAATAAAGCAGTCCGGCCTTGCCCTTCTCGGCTTTTTCCAGCTCTGAAAAGGATTCTCCTGCCAGCCTCCACACTCTTTCGTCTTTTTCCTCAAATCCGGTCATCTTATCCAGAATTTCAGCCATGCTGTAAGCGACTTTCATTTTTTCAAAATCCTCTCTTAGGCCGGGAAAGCTTTCTATCAGGCCGGCGTCGGTCAAAGTCTTTTGCGCCCTGCCCTGTATGAACTCTATGTCTGAAAAATATAAAAAATCGGCGCCCCCTCTCAGCTTGGACTTTGTTTTTCTGACAGCCTTGCCCAAAACGCTCAGCTTGCCGAAATCCCTCGTATATATTTTAAAAATCTGGTCCGCTTCTCCCCGGTCAATCTTTCCGATGACCAGGCCCTTGGACCTGTAATGGACAACCATTTATCAAAAGCGCTTAATTCCCCTGTTTCCACTTTTCCAGCATTTTAATCTTTTGGTCCAGCTCTTTTTT
>JAQUTZ010000008.1:5890-9571 GCA_028694095.1 Minisyncoccota bacterium
TGCCGAAAGTTTGATAGCCCTTTTCGCCGAAAAGGCCTTTCGGCTTTTCAGCAGGCTTTGGAGGAGCTTTGGGCGCCGGCCTTGAAGGTGGAGGAGAAGGCCTTTTTCCGAATCCGAATAAAGCCATGTGATTATATTTTTTTAATTCCCGCCCATAATTTGTAATTGCCGACCTTTAATTCTTCTTCAACGTCAAAAACGTCTTTCAGCTTAGGCCTCAACATGAATTCTTCCGCTTTTATCTCTTCCAATATTTTTTCTTTGTTTCTGGAAAGAATATCGTTAATGCCTTCGTCCCCGCTGTACTGCACTCTAATCTTATGCCTGGGCTTGTAGCCGGCCATTTTTCTCATCCTTTGTATTAATCTGGAAACCTCCCGAATTATCCCCTCTTCTTCCAGTTCGGCGGTAATTTTCGTGTCCAGCTTAAGCTCTTTGCCAAAACCGACTTCTTTAATATTCACCTCTTCTTTTATCAGATCTATCAGCTCTTTATCCGGTATTTTTTCCGGAATCACCAATTCCCGTAAAGGCTGGCGGACCTTGATTTTGGCTTCCGCCCTTGCAGAAAGAGCCAGATTAACCGTTTCTCTAACCTTTTCCATTTTTTTATTTAGCTCTTCGTTAATGAGTTTTTTGTCAGCCTTGGGCCAGTCTTCCAAGTGGCAGCTGGCTTTGCCGCCTCCGACATTCCTGTAAATCTCTTCGCTGATAAAAGGAACGAACGGAGCGGTAATCTTGGACAAAGACAAAAGGACGAATCCCATGGTTTGGGCGGCCTCATTGAGTTCCGTCTTGTTTTGGGGCCTCTGAAGCCTCCTCCTGGAACGCCTTATGTGCCACTGGGAGAAATCATTAATAACGAATTCCTCAATGGCTCTGGCTGAAGCAATGACGTCGTAGCTTTGGAGTTTTTCGGTAACCTCTTCCGTCAGCTTATTAAGTTTGGAAATTATCCATTTATCGAGGATATTCTTAGAGCCGGCTTTTCCTTTAACGCGGGAACTGCCCGAATAGGTCCGGTAGAAAACAAAGCTGTTCCAGTAAGTCATAATAAATTTCTTGAGAGCTTGGTCGATGTCCCTTTCTGTGAAAAGCTTTGCGTCTCCGGGCTGGTTGACTGTGAAAAAATACCACCTGACGGCGTCTGCTCCGTACTTTTCTATCACCTCCCAAGGAGATACTATATTGCCCTTGGATTTAGACATCTTCTCCCCTTTTTCGTCTAAAACGTGCCCGAGGGAGATAACGTTCTTGTAGGGAGGTCCGAAACCCAGAAGAGTGGAGACCGCCAAAAGGGTGTAAAACCATCCCCTGGTCTGGTCGACCGCTTCCGATATGTAATCTGCGGGAAACTGCTTCTTTTTATCTATCAGATCCTTATTCTCAAAAGGATAGTGGTATTGGGAAAAAGGCATGGAACCCGAATCAAACCAAACATCGATAAGGTCGGGAACTCTTTCCATGAAGCCTCCGCATTTGCTGCATTCCAGTTTTATTTCGTCGATAAAGGGACGATGGAGATCTATTTCCATCTTCTTGTTCCTGGGAAGATTGCCGTATTTTAGTTTGCGCCATTTCCCCGTACCTATTTTTTTTGCAGGTTTTCTCCTCCTCCATTCCAAAACCTCTCCAACGCTTTCTCCTCCGGCCATCCCTTCCATCATGGAGGTGGTAAGCTCATGGGAAACAACAAGGATATTCTTTCCTTTATATTTCTTTTCCATGGCTTTCAAAAAACCGTGCGTCCTTAGTCCTATGTCAACAAGCCTCTCGCCTTTGGGCAGTTTCGTAAAAATCATATCGCCGGGCCTGCTTTTGAGGTAATCCCAGCTCTTCTTGGGTTCCTCGCCGTTGAAAATACCGACATTGTACTCTCTCAGCCTTTTATCGAAAATAATTTTGGCTCCCAGTTCTTTAGCGGCAATTTCGGCAGTCTGCTTGGTTCTTAAAAGGTCTGAGGAATATATAATGTCTATTTTTTTCTTTTTCAGCTCTTTAGCTGATTTGCCGACCTGCTTTTCCCCTTCTTTAGTGAGCGGGCATCGTATCTTTTCCGGCCAGCAAACCGCTTTTCCGCTTTTCTGCCGGCAGCTGTCCCCGTGGCGAAGAACGAAATAATTGTTATTCACTTTCCCTAAAGAAGAAAGCTCTTTTAGAGATCCTACTGTTTCCGTATCTTTGCATTTGCTGCATTGCCAAACCGGCAAAGGCGTCCCCCAGTACCTCTCTCTGGAAAAAGCCCAGTCTTTAAGCTCTTTGAGCCATCCGCCGAACCGGCCTTCCTTTAAGTGGGAGGGAACCCAGTTTATTCCCCGGTTGTTCTTAATCAAATCCCGCTTGGTTTTCTGGACGTTTATAAACCAGCTTTCTTTGGCGTAATAGATCAAAGGACTGCCGCATCTCCAGCAGAAAGGATAGTCGTGCTCGTAAAGCTCCTCCTTGAAAAGCAGGCCTCTCTTGCTCAAATCCTGGATTATGGCGGGGTCGGCGTCTTTAACCCATACTCCCGCCCAGCCTTTGACTTCTTCTTGAAACTTACCCTCCTTGTCCACGTTTAAAATGACCGGCAAGCCGTTTTTCTTTCCTGCCTCCATATCATCTTCTCCGAAAGCTGGGGCTATGTGAACCAATCCCGTTCCTTCCTCAAGGGAAACAAAATCTGCTGAAATAACAAACCAGGCTTTTTTGTCTGGTTTTGTAAACTTATACAAAGGCTCGTATCCGGTTCCCAATAAATCCTTTCCCTTGATTTCCTCTATAACCTCCCCCTCTATTCCCAAGGGTTCAATTCTTTCCTTGGCCAGTATTAAGTACTCGTTTCCAACCCTCACTTTGGCGTAAACGAATTCGGGGTTTACGGCCACGGCCACGTTAGCGGGCAATGTCCAGGGAGTGGTGGTCCAGACCAGCAAATAAACGTTGGGCTTTATTTCAAGCTTTACGTAAACAGACGGGTCTTTAACGCTCTTATACCCCAAAGCCACTTCATGGGAGGAAAGGGACGTTCCGCATCGGGGGCAGTAAGGAACGACTTTATGGCCTTGGTATAAGAGGTTTTTCAGCCTCAGCTGCTTTATTATCCACCAAAGGGTTTCCATATATTTGGGCTGGTAGGTAATATAAGGATCATCCATGTCCAGCCAATACCCTATTCTTTCGGTCAGCTTCTCCCATTCGCTTTGGTACTGCCAAACCGACTCCCGGCACTTTTGATTGAATTTGGCAATGCCGTATTTCTCAATATCCTTTTTATTTTTCAGCCCGAGCTTCTTTTCTATTTCCAACTCCACCGGCAAGCCGTGGGTATCCCAGCCGGCTTTTCTTAAAACCTTGGAGCCGGCCATAGTCCGATAACGGCAGATTATATCCTTGAAAACCCGGCTTTCCACGTGGTGGATCCCCGGCCTGCCGTTGGCAGTCGGAGGCCCTTCGTAAAATACAAAATTAGGCGAGTTTTTTCGCTGTTTTATGCTCTTTTCGAAAATGCGGTTTTGCTTCCAGTATTTAAGCGTTTTCTTTTCCAGTTTCGGCAGGCTTAAATCCATAATCTATTATATAGACTATCATTTTATCTCCTTTTTATCAAAATAAAAAAGCAGAAAAACGGTATTCCTGCTTTTTATCTTACCAGCTGAGGAAAACAATGGTGCTGCCGATATCTCCCAGGCCTTTGATGCC
>JAQUTZ010000008.1:9671-16813 GCA_028694095.1 Minisyncoccota bacterium
TTATATAGACTATCATTTTATCTCCTTTTTATCAAAATAAAAAAGCAGAAAAACGGTATTCCTGCTTTTTATCTTACCAGCTGAGGAAAACAATGGTGCTGCCGATATCTCCCAGGCCTTTGATGCCGAAAACTACTTTCCAGCGGTCTACTGCAATATACAAATCTTTTAAGCCGTAGGAAACGCCGTTTTCTCCTCCACTCCAGAATATATGGAGGGTATCGTCATCCATCTCTATAGCCTCAAAGACATTTTGAGATCCGCCGTATTCCACTGTTCTGCCTTTGAGCCGGTCCTGATTGTCTGCAAGAAAGCCCAATATGCCCGGGCAATTGTCATTGCCCGAGGTTGAAGGGCCTCTGAAGATCTGCTTGTTTTCGTATTTCGAACCGGCAAATTTGACGCATTCCCACAGACGATGACCGCCTGTCGCCAGGTAGCTGCAGGTTTCCCTCCATCGTCCCGGCTTGCAAAATTTCCTCACTTGCTCCTCTGTTGGAAAATTTAAAAGAACTTCAAGAAAATTCATTCTTTCCTCCTTTAATATTGATTTCCCGTTTTTTATTGTAAACGAGCAGGCAACAGCTCTGCCGTCTTACATTTTATCAGGCGCTGAAATGCCCATTAAATCTAAAGTATTTTTCAGAACGATTTTAGCTGCCAAAACCAAGGATAAGCGGGCTTTGGTCAGTTTCTTGTTTTCCGATATTACTCTGCAATCGTGATAGAACTGATGGAAGGCGGCCGACAGTTCGAGAGTGTAAGCGGGCAGCCTCTGCAATTGGTAGTCTTGGGCCGTATCTTCGACAAGCTCGGGAAACTTTAAAAGCTCTTTCATCAACTTCAGTTCCGAAGGATGGTTTAAAAGGTCTTGGGAGAATTTTTTATCCGCTTTGGCTTTTTCCAATATGCTGCAGATTCTGGCGTGGGCGTATTGGGCGTAGAAAACGGGATTCTTGGTCGACTGCTCCTTAGCCAGGCTGACATCTATGTCCATATGGGTATCCAGGGATTTCTGGAGGTAAAAAAACCTGGCTGCATCCAGTCCTATCTCATCCACCAGCTTCTCCAGGGTGACTATTTCCCCCTTCCTCTTGGAAAGCCTTTCCCCTCCCTTCAAAGTAACCAGCTGTAAAACTAAAATCTCCAGATCTCCTTCGTATCCCAGCATCCTACCGACGGATTTCATTTTTTGAACATGGCCCTGGTGATCGGCTCCCCATATATCGATTATCTTATCGAACCCTCTGTCCATTTTATCTTTATGATAAGCAATGTCGGACAAAAGATACGTGGGCTGGCCCGTTTCTCTGACAACAACCCAGTCTTTTTCGTCGCCGAACTGCGAGGTTTTTATCCACCAAGCCCCCTCTTTCTGATAAACCAGCTGCTTTTCTTTCAGCCATTTAAGCATCTTTTCAACCTTATTCTTTTTGTATATGGCTTTTTCCTCGGAAACCCAGTTATCGATTTTAATGCCCAACTTCTTTTCTATAAACTCCTGATTGTCCTTTTGTATGGAAGCGGCCACTAAAACTCCGGCCTCAGATTCGCTTTTGACCTTCTCTAATTTCGGCCTTAAAGACTCTATTTTGGATCTTAAATAATCGGTCAAGTACGATTCTCCTTTTCCCAAAACCGTTTTGCCCAGCTCGTTAATCTGCTTGCTGTTTCCAGCGTCGTTAATAAAATACTCCCTGGTTACTTTGAAGCCCGCCTTATTTAAAACATTGGCTAAAACATCTCCCGAAAAAGCGTTTCTACCATTGCCAATGTGCAGCTGCCCCGTGGGATTGGCTGAAATAAGCTCGATATTTGCTTTACTTCCCCCGCCCATCTCCACTCGTCCGTACTTGTCTTTATCTTCTATTATCCCAGGAATCCGGCCTTGTAAATATTTTTTGGAAACAAAGAAATTAATAAATCCGGGGTCGACAACTTCTACTTTTTCAAACAGCCCCGGGGACATGTTCAATATATGGCCCTTAAGGTTGTCGGCTATGTATTTTGGGGCCATTTTGAAATTTGAAGCCGCTTGCATGGCAAAATTAGTGGAATAGTCTCCGTGGCTTTCCTCTTCCGGCCTTTCAATCTTAACCGGTGAAACAACCTTAAAACCGGCCTCAATAGCGGCTTTTTCCAGCAATTTTCTTATTTCCGTTCTTAACATCACTTTCAGTTTAGCCTAATTTCAGCTAAAATCAAAGAATGAAGGTATTAGCGGAAAACAGAAGAGCCAGATACGACTACGAAATACTGGAAAAATTCGAAGCGGGAGTGGTTCTGGCCGGATATGAAGTAAAATCGATAAAGCTGGGCAGAGTAAGCCTCGGCGGTTCTTATGTTGTATTCAAAGACGAAGAGCCTTTTCTTCTCAACGCCAACATTCCCCCATATCAGCCCAAGAACACCCCGAAAGACTACGACCCGACCAGGCTGAGAAAGCTGCTTTTGAATAAAGATGAAATAAAGTACCTTATAGGCAAATCCCAGCAGAAAGGCTTGACTCTGGTGCCCTTGAGGATGTATACTAAGGGGGGTAAAATAAAGCTGGAAGTCGGAGTGGCAAGAGGAATGAAAAAAGCCAGCAAAAAGGAAATCCTCAAAAAGAGGGATATAGACAGAGAAATAGACAGAGAATTGAAGGCGCGGGGATGAACCCGATTCGATGGAGGGATTCTTTAAAACAGGGCAGGCAAACTTTAGAATATCTGGCAAGATGTTCAACCAACCCGCTTTAGCTACAGCTTAAAGCCATCCGAATTACCGATTCTCGATAGGTAACAAGGGTGCCATATTATCGAGATAGCCGGTACTTTTTGCCTCAGAAGAACCGGTGAAACAATCGAGGATAGGAAAAATGAAATTTTGTTTGTTTAGTATTCATCTTTCCGAAGCCATTAAACAAACTAAGCCTGTAGAACTGTCTTAAAAACCTTTCAGACGGGAGCTCATTACTCCCCATCTCCACACCATAATTTTGCAAAAACCATTAATAAACAACCAAATAAGGGCTAAAGAGGTAAGGCTGATAGATGAAACCGGGCAGCAGCTGGGAGTCGTGAAGCTGGAGGATGCGCTCTTGAAGTCCCGGGAGCGCAATTTAGATTTAATACAGGTGACCGAGAAGATAGATCCCCCGGTATGCAAAATAATGGACTACGGCAAATACCTCTACCAGCAGAAAAAGAAAGACAAGGGAGCTAAGCCGAAGGGAGGAGAAATAAAAGGAATCAGGCTGAGTTTTAATATTTCCGAACACGACATGCAAATGCGGGCAAGGCAAGCAGAAAAATTCCTGAAAGAAGGCGACAAAGTCAGAATTGAAGTCAGACTGAGGGGCAGAGAAAAAGCCCTGGGAGACCACGCCAAAAGCAAGGTTAATAAGTTTCTGGAAATCCTTCAGGCTATTATCCCCCACAAAGTGGAAAGAGAGCTGAAGAGAGAACCGAGAGGAATGTCAATGATTATTTCCAAAAAATAAAGTTATGGGAAAAACAAGAAAATCGATAACAAAAAGGTTTAAGATAACAAAGAACGGCAAAGTGCTTCGGAGGCCGACAGGACAAGACCACCTGCTTTCTAAAAAAAGCGGGCAGTTTAAGAGGAACCTCAGAAAATGGATAGAGGTCCCCGCAGTCGAAGCTAAAAAGATAAAAAAGCTAATCCATGGTTAGAGTAAAAAGAGGAAAACAAGCCAAAAAGCATAAAAAGCATCTCTTAAAACATGCTAAGGGTTTTAAGTGGGGCAGAAAAAATAAATACAAGCTGGCTAAAGACGCCCTGCGCCACGCCTGGGAGTATGCCTACCGCGACAGAAAGACTAAAAAGAGAGACAAGAGGCAGCTCTGGCAAACCAAAATTAATGCAGCCTGCAGAGCCCAGGGAATTTCTTACAGCAGATTCATCAACGCCTTAAAGAAAAACAAAATCGAGCTGGATAGGAAGATAATGGCCGACTTGGCTGAAAACAAACCCGAGATTTTCACCAAGATAGTAGAAAAAGTGAAAGGATAAAGCTTAACACCAATAAAAATCTCCATCTTTGCAGGATGGAGATTTTATTTTCCTTAAAAAGAGGGGTACTGCGGGCATTCACCGGTAAAGCAGCCGAGGCAGAGATTTTCTATCCCTATGGGATTTTCTTCTCTCCTTTTGGCGTTCTGTATCGATACTATCGCTTTAGCAAAATCCTCGACGCTGTTGAAGGCCAGGGTTTTGACCCCCAGTATTTTTCTCATTTCGTCGACAGAATGGGTAGCGGCAATCAATTCGCCCCGCCGGGTAATATCGAACGGGCAGGGATGTTTAATCAAGGGCGTTTCTATCATTAGATGGACTTCTTCCGCTCCGGCTTTCTTGATTATGAATATCCTGGCCAGAGTCTGATTGCCCTCAACCACGGAGTCATCCACCATTACTATCTTTTTCCCTTTAACCGCCCAAGGCATTATCAAAAGCTTGTTTCTCGCTCTTTTAGCTCTTTCTTCGGATTTGAAGGGAAGAAAGCTCCGGCCGCCGGCCGACAGGTTAAAATCAAAAACGCTTTGGTAGGGAATTCCGGACGCCTGGTGAAGGCCTTCGGCAGCCGAATTTCCCGACATGGGAAAACTGGAAACGATATCGGCTTCGGGGCAAAACGGAGCCAGCTTCCTGCCGGCGACGTTTCTGCTTTCCCCCACCCAGATATCTTCCATAACCGAGGACGGTCTTGCCCAGTAGCCGTATTCAAAACTGCAAATCTTAAGGCCGGGGCTGGGAATCTGCTCAAGGGTCTTAAAACCGCTTACTCCCACGGAAACTATTTCTCCGGGCCTTATGTCTCTTATCAGCTCCATGCCGATGTGCTCCAGACTGGCTGATTCGGAAGCAACGGCGCAACCCATTCTCTCGTCTTCAAGAAAACGGCCTGCAATCATCGGCCTGACTCCCAGAACATCCCTGGCCGCAAAAACCCCCTCCATAGTCAGCAGTACCAGGCTGAAAGGGCCTTTTATATTCTGGTAGACCCTCTTCAGCCCCTCCAGAGGATTATCTGCAGAAGCAATGATTCTGGCAAAAATGCTGACGTCGGATCCGACCAGGTAAGGAGATTTTCTCTGGAGCTCCTCCCTGTTGGCGATTTTTCCGTCAAAGGCCAAAGCAATAGGGCCCATCCTGGTCTCTTCGATTCTGGCCGGCTGGGGATTGTACTGGCTAACCTGGGCAATTATCTTTTTGGGGTCTTTAAGCTTCAGCCCTTCTTTTTCCAAAAAGGGCGTTATTTTGCCCCTGTCCGCCTCTCTGATAATTTCATCTCCTTGAATGACAGCGAATCCGCCCCATTCGTCTCCTCTGGGCTGGATAATACCTATTGCGTCCGTCATTTCGCTCCAGCAATTTTTATTAACCTCGATTCCAAGCACTCCTGACATTTTCTGCCTCCTCTTTTTAGTATTTAAAGAACAATTTTGGCGTTTTTAACTGAAACGCCGTCTCTTTTTAGTAGCGCGATTTTTTTCTTTTGTCCACCCCGATAGCCCCCGACCCTGCCGTCGGACCTGACCACCCGGTAGCAGGGTATATTTTTTAAATCTTTATTTTTATTTAAAATATTGCCGACCGCCCGGCAGGCTCCGGGCTTTCCGGCCAGCTCGGCTACTTGGCGGTAAGTCATAACCTTTCCCTTGGGAATTCCTTTCACTGCCCTATACACTCTTTCCTGAAAGGAAGCTGTCGGCTTTTTTGAGAATTGCCTTGGCATTATTGTAAGTTAATTGCTTTATCGCCTCATCATATGGAAGCCACTTAAAACCGATGTGCTCGTAAGACAGTTTAACTTTATTTTCTTCGCTTGCAGCCAGAAAGAAAGTAACGAATTTCATTATATTCTCCCCTTTGAATTTAAAAAAATACTTCATTGTTTCTTTGAAACCGGGCAAAATGCGCAATTCCTTTATTCCTGTTTCTTCTTCAACCTCTCTTTTGGCAGTATCTGCTATGCTCTCCCCTTTTTCTATCTGCCCCTTGGGAAAATCCCAGTGGGTCCGATCCCCTCGGAATCCGGGATAATGCAAAAGAAGGTAATGAATCTTACCTTCTTCTCTTCTGAATACTATTGCTCCGGCAGATTTTTCTATGGGCATATTAATTATTGAAAAAATTAAGGAGTTCGGCGGCAGGCCCGGCATTAAGAATGTCTTCTTTTTCCGCCCATCCCCTTCTGGCTTGGGCTATCCCGAATTCCATGTATCCCAGATGGCCGATGGAATGGGAATCGGTATTGATGACCATTTTTACCCCGGCCTCCTTGGCCCGGCGGATATTCTGGTCTTTCAAGTCCAATCTTTCAGGATACGAGTTTATCTCCAAGGCCACTTTGAATTCCTTGGCCGCTCTTAATATTTTATCGAAGTCTATTTCGTACTCATCCCTCCTCTTGAGAATTCTGCCTGTCGGGTGGGAGATAATATCAACGTTGGGGTTTTTGATTGCTTTGATTATCCTTTCGGTCATTTCTTCTTTTGACATCTTAAAATTGGAATGAACTCCGGCAATAACAAAGTCCAGCTTCCTTAAAGAGTCGTCTCTGATGTCTATGGAGCCGTCTTTGAGAATATTGGTTTCAGCTCCCTTTAAAACGCGGAAGCCCTTTAATCTTTGATTAAGTTTGTCTATCTCTTTATTGCGCCTTTCCAGCTCCTTTTCATCCAACCCGTTTTCGATTTTAAGAAACTTAGTGTGGTCGGCGATTCCCGCGTACCGATACCCCATTTTCTGAGCGGCTCTGGCGATATCCTCGATAGAATCGGCTCCTCCGTCCCAATCAGAATGAATATGGAGGTCTCCTTTTATGTCGCCATAGCCTATCACTTTTGGAAGCCGGCCACTGAGAGAAGCTTCCACTTCCCCCTGGTCTTCTCTCATTTCCGGAGGCGCCATTTCCATCCCCAGAGCCTTATAGATGCTTTCCTCTGTTTCCCCGGCTATTCTCTTTTCCCCTTTGAAAAGTCCGTACTCTGAAAGCTTCATGCCTTTTTCCATGGCTACTCTGCGAACGGCAATATTGTGTTCCTTGGAACCCGTAAAGTACTGCAGGGCAGAACCGAACTGGCTTTTTTTAATAACCCTTAAATCTATATCAAAACCCTCTTTGACTCTCA
>JAQUTZ010000009.1 GCA_028694095.1 Minisyncoccota bacterium
CGGCCTCTTTGTTTTGCTCCCTTGGAATGCTAGTGAAGCTCACTTTACTGAATTCTATTTTAAGATTCCAGGCCGCGATAAAGAGCTGCTGGATTCTCGGTTCCATAATCTTATACTGCCCGTTCATTTGTTTTACCAAGAGCTCGGAATCGGCTCTCACCTCCACTTCTGCAGCTTTAATTCTATCCTTGCCGAAAAGAGCTTTTGCTTTCTTTAATCCGAAAATAACTGCCTGGTATTCAGCCTCATTATTGGTTATGTTTTCCCCCAAATATTCTCCGTACTCCTTGAGCACTTTTCCTTTGTTATCGGCGATGACAACGCCTATGCCTCCCGGCCCCGGATTGCCCCTCGCTCCTCCGTCGGTATATATAATTATTTTTTCCATACTCTAATTTTAAAACAATTTAAGAAAAACTAAAAGCCGCCATACCGGCGGCGATATTTTTTATAATTCACTGAAATACTTTGACAAGCAATTCTTAAAGTCTTCCAGCTTATCATTGTCCACCCTGAATCCAGAGGCTTGGGGATGCCCTCCGTAAGTTTTAAGGAGTTTGGCGCAGCGCTTCATAGCGTCAACGCTGTCTATGCCTTTGGGAGTTCTGACTGCTCCCTGAGAATCTTCCTCCCTTTGGCTGTATAAAAAAACCGGCTTTTTATGGCTGTTGCAAACCCTGGAGGCTGCCGGCCCGAGCATCAATACGGGCCAATCGTCGCCGCCTTCGAAAATAAACGGTTCGCCGGTCCTGCCCGCCAGCCTCTCTTCTATTTCTTCAACTATTTCTTTTATCCTAAAATGCTTGGCTTTGGATTTTTCCCAGAGCTCTTCCACCATAGCCTTGGCTTTCTCCAAGGAAGGCATGGTTAAAAGAATATAAGCTTCATTTAGGTGGTCTTTAGTTCCTCCGGCGTGGCAAGCTGAAATTATCTTTTGGATGAGATGGTTTAAATCGCTATCTGGTCTTCCTACTTCGAAAAAAGCTCTCAATCCGGGCCGGTTGGTATCCCTTAGAACGCTCAACCCCCCGGAAATGATTTCCAAATTATCTTCTTTCTGGGGCATCATGTCGGCTATCGTAGCTATTGCCGCCAGCTCCAAAAAGCTGTTCCTTAAAGAAGAAGTCATTTTATCTCCCAGTATTTCTTCGGCAACCCTGTAGACTATTCCGGCAGCGGCAAATTCCTTAAAGGGATATTTGTCTCCTTTCTGCTTGGGGTCTACTATTATCGAAGCATCGGGCAACTTTTCCAATACTTTATGATGGTCCAGTATAATAACCTCTATGCCCATTTTTTTGGCTTCCTTTAGTTCCTTAAAATTACCTATGCCGCAATCCATGACAATCATCAAAGCCGGCGCCTTGTCTTTTAAATACCCCAAAGCCTCTTCATTGACCCCGTAGCCTTCTTCTTCCCGGTCGGGAAAATATACGGCAGAAACTTTTCCGCCCAAATTCCTTATGGACTCCTTCATTATTATAACCGAAGAAACGCCGTCCAAATCGGCGTCTCCGTAAAGTATTATATCTTCTCCCTTTTTCACGGCCTCCCTTATCCTTTTGGCCGCTTTTTTTATATTTTTAATTTCCTCTGCCATTTTATTTCAGCGCCTCAATACCGGGAAGCTCTTTGCCGCTTAAAAATTCAAGCATCGCTCCTCCGCCGGTTGAAACGTGGCTGAACTTCGGCAAAAGGCCGATCCTATTAACAAATTCAACGGTTTCCCCTCCCCCTATTACAGAATGAGATCCGCTTTTAATTATCGCCTTGGCAATCTCTTCTGTTCCCCGGGAAAATTCCTCTTCTTCTATTTTTCCGAAAGGCCCGTTCCAAAAAACAGTCCCAGCTTCTAATATCTTCTCTTTAAATATGCGAATGGTTTCAGGACCGATGTCTTTTCCGTCTCTGGCTTCGTCTACCGGCTTAACCACTTTACCGGGATATTTAAGTTCAATGTTTTCTTTAATAATCGCCTTATCAAGGAGTCCGCTTATCAACACCCAATCGGCAACCGCTGAAATCCTGTCTATGACTTTCATTTTAGTATCGGCTTTAGCTCCGCCGATCACGGCCACTAAGGGCTTTTGGGGGCTCTCCATTAAAGCCGACAGCTCCTCCACCTCTCTTTGCAGCAGCAATCCCGCTCCCGAGGGCAGCAGCTCCGGCACTCCCGAAATTGAAGCGTGGGCCCGGTGGGAAGCGCCGAAAGCGTCGTTTATATAAACATCTCCCATCTTGGCCAATTTTGCAGCAAAGCTTTTATCGCCCTCTTCTTCTCCCTTGTGAAACCTCAAATTCTCCAGCATTAAAATCTCCCCGGGAATCATTTTTTTAGTCCATTTTTCTATTTCCTCTCCCACGCAGTCGGGAGCCTTTGTAACGGAAACATCCAAATATTCCATCAGCCTCACTTGAACCGGATCCATCTTTAATCCTTCAACCGCTTTTCCTCCCGGCCTCCCCAAGTGGCTCATAAGCACTATTTTAGCCTTGTTTTCCATTAAGTAAAAAATTGTCGGCAAGGCCTGTTTAATTCTGAAGTCATCCAAAATTTCCCCTTCTTTTGAAAGGGGAACATTGAAGTCGCATCTCACTAAAACCCTCTTGTCTTTGAGGTCAAAATCTACTAGGGATCTCATTAAAATTCCACGGTTTCTCCGGGATTAATTACCCCTCCTTTTTTATCTTCTTCGTTTTCATCAAGGGACTCCCCGATGACTTTTCTCAGTTCCCCCAAGTTCACTTCTTTCCTTTTGGGTTTTTGCCTTTCTTCTTTATCCTTCCTGGGGGGAGAAAAATATACGGGCTTTTGCTCCATCGCCTCCTTCAGGGAAACCATTCCGCTTTTTTCCGGTTTCTTGGTTTCTTCCTGATTTCCTTCTTCCTTCTGTTTTTCCATTTTTTTCCGGCAGGGCTTGCAATAAACGGGCCTCACCCCGTCGGGCTTAAAGGTTACCTTGGTGTCCTTGCCGCACAAGGAGCATTTGGCATCGTAAAGAACGGGCATTCCGGAAACAGGGGCAAGTCCGGCCTGCTCCATAGCCCCGGTCCATTTTGATATCTTGTCTTCCACTTCCGCCCTGGGAGTGCTGTATCTTTCCCTGGAAACCCTGATAATGCTGTCCCTGTTAGATTTCTCGGGAGCTGAAATAGGCGGCAGGGTGGTGGCTGAAAACGGCCGGCCGGCCAGTCCGTCTATCATCAGCTTCAGATATACGTTGTATTTTCCAAGATTCACCAAATCCGTGGCCAGGAATTCCGGAGTAAATTCTTTCTCCAGATATTCGGCATCGTCAGCGCCGACCCTGAAAGATATTATGGTTCCCACGTTTCCGAATACCGCGTCTCTCACCTCTTCTTCCATCTGGGTAATATATTGATGTCCCAATATCAAAGCCAGCCTGTATTTTCTGGCTTCAGAAAGAATATTAGTAAAAGATTCCGTGGCAAAATTCTGGAATTCGTCTATATAAAGGAAGAAGTCCTTTCTTTTGTCTTCGGGAATATCCACTCTGGACATGGCTGCCAGCTGAAGCTTGGTAATCATCAAAGCCCCCAAAAGCCTGGAATTATCCTCTCCAACTCTTCCTTTGGACAGATTCATTATCAATATTTTTCCTTCGTCCATCACCCTCCTCATATCGAAAGAAGACTTCACCTGTCCGATGATATTCCTGATAAGGGGGGCTGAAATAAACTGGCCGATCTTGTTTTGAATGGCGGCAGTGGCTTCAACCTCGTACCTTTGAGTGTACCTGGAATATTCCTGCACCCAGAAAGCCCTGACAACGGGGTCGCTGACTTTGTCCACCACTTTCCTCCTGTATTCGGCATCAGCCAGCATCCTGTTTACTCCCAAAAGAGTCGCGCCGGGATATTCCAATAAAGCCAAAATGCAATTATTGAGAATGTATTCCATTCTAGCCGACCAGACATCGGGCCAAATCTTTTTAAATACGCCCATAAGCCCGCCTGCCACCAAATGCCTGTGGGCCAAATCCACCTCTTCCATGATGTTAAAGGCAATGGGGTAGTCTATGTCGCCGGGATTGATATATATAACGTCATTAATTCTGCTGGCGGGAATGTAATCAAGGAGTTCTTCCGACGCCTCTCCGTGCGGGTCCACAAAGCCGATTCCCTTTCCATCCTGGATATCCTGAATGGCCATGTTTTTCAGCATGACTGTTTTTCCCATTCCGGTTTTTCCGACAACGTAAACATGCCGGCGGCGATCGTCCGTCCTTATGCCGAATTTCCGGCGGATATTCCTATAGGTTGTCTCAGCAAAAAAATTAATATCCTCAGACATAAGAGTAAGTTATTCGACTGGCAGTCCCGGAGGAGCTTCTCCCCTCTTGGACTCAACCCTGGAAACAAACGGGGCCGGAGCCACCACTCTTCCCGGGAAGTGGAAAATCGTTGCCAATTCTTCGGTATTTAAAATGAAAGAACCCTTTCCGCTTCCCGGAACAACCGGCGTTGGTTTCGGAAAAAGCGGCGTAAATCTTTTTATATACCTGAAAAACAGCCTTCTTTTCTTCCTGAAAGTTCTCCTGGCTCTCAGCAGGTCTAAAACGGGATACCTTTTAATTTTAGTCATCGTCCTTGGCCAGGGCTTAAGGGCGTTCAGATTTTCAGTGGAAAACTGGCCGAAGAATCCGAAAGGAATGCCCTTCACCCCCCCGAAGTAAGATTCTCTTTTGGCTATGTAAATAAACCTGATATACGAATGGAAGCAGCGCTTGCCGACTTTCGATTCTACTCCTTCGACTATTTCCCTTTCCCCCGGAGTCAGTTTCATTTCCGGAGGAATGATCGGCTCCTCCTTCTTTTCTCCTTGGCCAGGCATGGTTCCATAGGCCAGCTCTTCGGCCGCCTCCCTTAAAATAGCCCTTTGCTTTCCCTTTTCAGGCCTTTTAGCCAGCTTGTCGGCAATCTCCCTGCCCCTTTTAATAAAATCCCCTGCAGCTTCTTTAGAGCTGCTGGTAACAGGTTCTACTGAAATCTGTATCCAAATCTGCTCTCCCGGCCCTATCTTGCCCATTCCCTCCAAAAGAGTGGCCATCGGGTCTACTCTTTTTTCTTCTTTGGCCGCTTCTTTTTCTTCAAAAAACTTTGTGTACGTCTTTATGGGATAAACGTCGGGCTTTATCATCTCAAAATCAGCGCCCCAAAGCTCCCAGTCTTTATTGGGCGCGTCCTGGGGAACGTATTTGGTATAATCGTCAACTAGGTCGATTTCCGCGTCGGGGTACTGGGAATAAATAGAAGATTCGATAGCGTTTCTCCGACCTTCCGAGCAGCGGATAAAAAGGTGGGGCTGCCCCTGCAAGCTGACCATTTCCAGCTGCATTGAATCGTTTTGCTTTCCTTCCCACCATTTTTCCCACCAGTCGGGGGGATCATAATTTTGGGCCCATAAAGAGGAAAAAACCTGCTCCATTGACCGAATTGGCTTGAGCACTTCTTTCGGCATCTTCACCTCCAGAAGAATTTTTTTCTGCTTGAACATCCAGTCCTCCATCCTCCACCAAAGCCAGAAAAACTTAAAAGGACGCCAAAGAATAAAGGGTAGCGGAAGCCACCACCAATTCTTTAAGACGTCCCAAACGATATAGAGTGTTGGTTCTATTATTTGTATTGCTTGCTCCATTGTTAAGGCAACATCCTTAGGCCTTTCTTATAGTGTACCTTCCTTCGGGGGTTTTGGCAAAATACTTTTTGTTTTGCAGATTCAAAAGCACGGTATTGGGTTTGACCTTCCTTTGGCTTAAAACCTTTCTCACTATCTCATCTGTAGACAGCGGCTTTCTTGATCCCTTTATTTCCCTGTAAATTACATCTCTGACAACGCCGGGTTCATATCCCCAGTCCCTTAAGCCGTAAAGGCCCCTGCCCACCAATACGAAGCGGGGATCCTTAATGAGCTCGTTATGGACCGTTTGAGGGATGACTTTCTTATGGGTATTCAAAACGGTGGAAGAATTTATCAAAGTGGCCACTTCGGTAAAGTGAAGAGGCTTTTCTTCTTTTTTTAAAACAATATAAGCTTTGTCTTTGATGCCCTTGGGATTTACTTCCGGCCATTCTTTCAGCCCGTAAAGTCCCTGGGGGCCCAAAAGAATATTTTTGGAAATTTCCGCGTAGGAAGCAGGAACGGAAGCGGGTAGAATCAAAGGCCGCTGGATTTTTTGCAGCTTTAAAGCGAAACCCTGCAGGATTTTCTTTGCCTTATCTACTGAATTTTTATCGGTTGTCCAAAAAGCATGAAACTCATCTGTTTCCGGCATCCTGAAAAAGGGCGCTCCGATATTCAGCAAAAAGAAAACGTAGTTTTTAAAATTATCGCCGCCGAACTGGGAAAGCAGCAAATCCTCCCTTTTCAGGGAAGCGTTGTTTTTCAAGTAATCGGCGTACTCCTTTAAAACGCGCTGGCAGGCGGGGGTTGAAGCTGTTTCCTTCAATCTTTGCAGGCCGTCGTTTTCTATCTGGCGAACCCTCTCTCTGGTAATTTCATAAGCTGCGCCCACAGCCTCCAGGGTTTCCCTTTCTCCCTGCAAACCGAAGCGCCGTACTATAATTTCCCTGGTCCTTTCGGGCAGGTTCTTAAGCAAATAATCGTGGCAAATTGTTCGGTAGTCGTGTTTCATTGTTTTATACAATGATATTTAAGCACACATCGCTTAAATTGTCAAGCAATTTTCTTTCTCCATTTCAGCCAGGCCGCTAAAATGGGGCTAGCCAAGAACAAGGAAGAGTAGGTTCCGGCCGCGATTCCGATAATCAAAGCCAGGGAGAAATACTTGAGGGTTTCGCCTCCAAAGAAGTAAATTGCTGAAAGAACCAATAAAGTGGTTAGAGAAGTATTGATGCATCTGGTAAGGCTTCTGTTTAAGGCCTTGTTTACCGTTTCCTCGAAGGTAACTCCCTCCCTCCTGATAAGGGCCTCTCTGATTCTGTCGAAAACCACCACCGTGTTATTGATGGAATATCCAAGGACGGTAAGGAGGGCTGTAACCACCGGAATGGTAAACTGGACTTCCATATAGTATCCCATCACCGAAAACACTCCCACGGGGATAAGGACGTCATGGAAAAGCGCTATCAAGGAAGCAATTCCGTACTGCCATGAGCGAACCGGCCTTTGAACTTTCCTGAAAGCGAAGGCAACGTATAAAACGATGGAAATCAGAGCCAGGAAAATAAGGAGCATGGTTTTGTTTTTAAGCTCCTGGCCTATTACCGGGCCTATTGATTCGAACCTCAGCTCCTCGGCCTGATATCCTTCGCTGAGCATGCCTAAGATTTCCTGATGGGTCTCCTCGCTCATATCCCCCATTCTGATTATCAGCCCGTTCTCATCTGTCGGCTGGACTTGGACTTCGCCGAAATCAGAAAGAGCGTCTCTGACCGCCTGAGCGGAAGGCATGGCGTCTTCATAGGAAATTTCAATTATGCTTCCCCCGGTAAAATCAATTCCCGGATTCAATCCGAAGGTAAAAATTCCGGCCAGGCATCCTGCCATTAAAAGTCCGGAAAAAGCAAAATATATTTTTTTGTATTTAAGAAAGTTGACTTGCATATTTCTTTAATTCTTCCGCTTTATCGGTTTTCTCCCAGGTAAAGTCTTCCTCATCCCTGCCAAAGTGCCCGTAACAGGCGGTTTTTTGGTAAATAGGCCTTTTCAGGTTAAGCTGCTCTATTATCTGCTTGGGCCTGAAATCGAAAACTTTTCTGGCGATTTCCGTAATCTTTTCGGAGGGAAGTTTTCCCGTTCCCTTTGTGTCTATGTATATGGAAACGGGCTCCGCTATTCCGATGGCGTAGGCAACCTGGATTTCGCATTTGTCGGCCAAACCGGCGGCCACTATGTTTTTGGCTACGTAGCGGGCCATGTAAGCTCCCGACCTGTCTACTTTAGTGATGCATTTCCCGGAAAAGCATCCCCCTCCGTGGGCTCCCACCCCTCCGTAAGTATCAACGATAATTTTCCTTCCAGTTAAGCCGGCGTCGGCGGGAGGGCCGCCGATAACAAACCTGCCGGTAGCGTTTATAAAATACTTGGTATTTTCGTCGGCCAAGTCCCCGACAACCGGCTTGATTACATGTTCTTTAATGTCGTTTTGAAGCTGTTCCGTGCTCACTTCTTCTGCGTGATGGGCGGCAATTACCACCGTATCCAGCCTTTTCATTTTCCCGTTCTCGTACTCTACGGTTACTTGGGACTTGCCGTCGGGCCTTAAATAAGGAAGGGTTCCGTTCTTCCTGACCTCGGCCAGCTTTTGAGTCAGCTTGTGGGCTAAAACTATAGTCAGTGGCATAAACTCGGGAGTTTCATTGGTGGCGTATCCGAACATCAGCCCCTGATCGCCGGCTCCCTGTTCTTTTTCTCCTTTCTCGTCCACCCCCTGGGCTATATCGGGAGACTGCTCGTGAAGGGTTACAATCACCCCTATGGCATCGGCGCAAAAGCCGTATTCGGGCTTGTTGTAGCCGATTTCCTTAAGGACCCTTCTAACGACATTCGGTATTTCCACATAAGCATTGGTCCGAGCTTCCCCTCCCACCAAGACCAATCCGGTGGTAGTGAAGCATTCTATCCCCGCATGAGTATCGGGGTCCTGTTTGAGCATTTCGTCGTAAATAGCGTCTGATATTTGATCTGCTACTTTGTCAGGGTGTCCATCTGTTACCGACTCTGAAGTAAATAAGTGTTTTTCTAGTGCCATAGTATTTTTATCTTCTCGAGTTTGGTGCCAGCGAAAACCCGAAGAAGGTTTTTAGTTATTATTATTGCCGAAAACATGCTCATTAATATTCCGAGAGTAAGGGTAAAAGCGAACCCCTTAACAAAGCTGGTTCCGAATCCGAACAATATCAAAGCCACTATCAGGGTGGTTAAATTTCCGTCGCGAATGGACGGCCAAGCCCTTCTGAATCCTTCTTCGACGGCTGTAGAAAAGCTTTGGCCGCTTCTCAACTCTTCCCTCATTCTGGAGAAAATAAGAATGTTGGCATCAATAGCCATTCCTATAGAAAGAATGAATCCGCCTATGCCAGCCAATGTTAAGGTAACGGGGATAAGTTTAAACAGGGCCAAAACCAGAGCAACGTAAATTGCCAAAGACAGGGAGGCCAGAAGGCCCGGCATCCTGTAAAAGACAACCATAAATATTAATACCGCCAAAAGCCCCCACATGCCCGCCTTAAGGCTTTTTTCCAAAGATATGGCTCCCAAAGTCGGTCCGACGCTCTGCTGGGAAATCAAGCTTATGGGAACCGGAAGAGCTCCGGCGTTCAAATTCCTCGATAAAGACTGAACCTCCTCAATAGTAAAGCTGCCTGTTATAACCGCCTCGCCCCTGGAAATGGCTTCCTGAACGGTGGGAGCGGAAAGAGGAATGCCGTCTATATAAATAGCCAAAGGCTTGCCCACGTTTCTTGATGTTATCTCTTCAAAGAGCTCGGCCCCTTCGCTGTTGAATTTCAAGGAAACTTGGGGCTGATAGGTGGTCTGGTCGAAAGTAGGCTCGGCCTTCTCAAGATATTTTCCGGTCAGCAAGGTCGACTGAAAAGGATCTTCAATATCCCCCTCTATTTCCCCGTCGTAAATCTTCTGGTTCCTCTCGGCAATCTCCTGGTAATTTTCTTTTGCTTCCCTGAATTCCAAAAACGGAGTCTGCCCTATCATTTCAATGGCCTGGGCGGGATCTTTAATTCCGGCCAGCTCCACTATCAAACGGCTGTATCTGTCGGTTTCTTGAATCTGGACTACCGGCTCCTCCACGCCGAAAAGATTGACCCTTCTTTCTATAACGTCCCTCAGTCCTTGCATTGAAGAGCCGTGCTCTTCCTTGGGAAGATCGGAAAGGTCGGCTTCATATACCAAATGAGTTCCTCCCTGAAGATCCAGTCCCAACTTAAAAGGCACCTCTCCTACGTGAGGCACTCCTAAAGATATTTTATCATTTAGATAATCGGCGCTTTTGTTAAAAAGGGCCGGGTAATCTAAAACAGCGGCGGCAACCGCCAAAACGAAAATTATTGAAACTGCTGTGTAGACTTTTTTCTTGGACATTTACTTAATACTAACCTCAATTTTCTAAAATTGTCAACTATTCCTGCCGCAGCACTTTTTATACTTCTTGCCCGAGCCGCAGGGGCAGGGGTCATTTCTCCCCGGGGTATTGCCGGAAACGCGAGTGGAGGCCGCTGGACCCGCCGCATCCTGCTTGGGCTGAGATTTGAGCGAAGCCTTTAGCATTGTATTAACGATTTGATCCTCAATAGCGCCCAAGAGCTGCTGGAACATCCTGTGGCCCTCGGTTTTGTATTCCACCAAAGGATCCTTCTGACCGTAAGCCCTCAGCCTGACGGAATCCCTCAAAGACTCCATCTCTTCCAAATGGTTCATCCATAATATGTCGATGCTTCTCAAAGCGACTATCTTCTCCACCTGCGGCATCTGCTCTTTTCCTATTTCCTCCTCTTTTTTAAGGTAGTCGTCTTTACTGTAGCCGGCATTCAATAAAAGCCCCTTGATGTATTCCCCCAGAGTCCCGTCATTAAACTTTTCTAAAATCTCCCTCCTTTTCCTGTAAATGGTTTCTCTCTGCTTGTTCATTACGTCGTCATATTCCAAAACATGCTTTCTCAAGTCAAAATGCATTCCCTCTATTTTAGACTGGGCCGATTCAATGGCATTAGCCACCATTTTGGCTTCAATGGGCTGGTCTTCGGGAATCTTCAGCAAGTTCATTAAGGAAGTCATCTTTTCCCCGCCGAATATCCTCATTACGTCGTCTTCCAGGGAAAGGAAAAATTGCGAAGAGCCCGGGTCTCCCTGCCTGCCGGTTCTTCCCCGCAACTGGTTGTCTATTCTTCGAGCTTCGTGCCTTTCGGTGCCGATTACGTGAAGGCCTCCTGATTCTTTGACTTTTTCGGCCTCTTTCTGGTCGGGAGGATTTCCGCCCAAAATAATATCCACTCCTCTGCCCGCCATGTTGGTAGCAATGGTAACCGCTCCCAGCCTTCCCGCCTGGGCTATTATTTCTCCTTCCTTCTCGTGGTGCTTGGCGTTTAAAACCTGGTGGGGAACCCCTTCTCTTTCCAGCAGTTTCCCAAGATATTCGTTCTTTGATATGGAAGTGGTTCCGACTAAAATCGGCTGGCCCTTCTCGTGCCTCTCTTTTATTTCCCTGACTAAAGCTGCCATCTTTCCGTTTTGAGTCTTGTAAACCCGGTCTGGCAAATCCTTTCTTACTAAAGGATTATTGGTGGGAATTATCGCCACGTCCAAGTGGTAAACCTTGTCGAATTCTTCCGCTGAAGTGGCCGCCGTTCCCGTCATGCCGGCAAGCTTTTTGTACATCCTAAAATAGTTTTGGAAGGTAACCGAGGCCAAAGTAAGCGACTCCGGCTTTATCTGCACCCCCTCTTTGGCTTCTATGGCTTGATGAAGCCCTCCCGACCAACGCCGCCCCGGCATCATTCTGCCGGTAAACTCGTCTACTAT
Source organism: Minisyncoccota bacterium (assembly GCA_028694095.1). GTDB lineage: Bacteria > Patescibacteriota > Minisyncoccia > Minisyncoccales > MHMH01 > JACOYH01. The sequence goes on from JAQUTZ010000009.1 coordinate 11,522, forward strand.
TATAACTTCGCCGTCCTTTACCACGTAGTCCCTGTCTTTTTTAAATAAAACTTCGGCTCTTAAAGCCTGTTCCAAATGATGGACGTACTTTATTCCCTTCTCTTCGTAAATATTGTCCATTCCCAGGGCTTTTTCCACCCTGCTGATTCCCCCTTCGGTTAAAGTAACGGCCTTTTTCTGTTCGTCCACTTCGTAATCTTTCTGGGAATCCAGCGTGGGAATAATTTTGGCGAATTCCTGGTACCAGTTGGACGATTCGGTATCAGGGGCGGATATGATTAAAGGAGTCCTGGCTTCGTCTATTAAAACCGAATCCACCTCGTCGACAATAACGTAGTGGTGGCCCCTTTGGGACATCATGTCGAACCCGTAGGCCATATTGTCTCTCAGATAGTCAAACCCGAATTCATTGTTGGTTCCGTAGGTTATGTCCGCCTGGTACGCTTCTTTTCTCTCCACGGGCCTCAAATAGCTCTCAACCACCTTAAAGCTGCCCAGCTTGTCCCTTTCCTCGTCCCTTTCTCCGTCTTGGGCCGGCTCGTACTGAGGGTCGTAAATATAGGCGGCGTCATGGACGATACAGCCGACGGAAAGCCCCAGGGCATGGTAAATCTGGCCCATCCAAATGGTGTCTCTTTTTGCCAGATAATCGTTGACGGTAATGACATGGACTCCTTTGCCCTCCAAGGCGTTAAGATAAACGGGCAAGGTAGCGGCCAGCGTCTTTCCTTCTCCGGTTTTCATTTCAGCTATCTTCCCCTGGTGCAAAACGATTCCACCTATAAGCTGAACGTCAAAATGCCTCTGATTGAGGGTCCTTTTGGCCGCTTCTCTAACCAAGGCGAAAGCTTCGGGCAATATCTCGTCCAATCCGTTCCGGGCTCCTTCCTTAAGCTCCCTTGTTTTATTTGTAAGCTGCTCATTAGAAAAACCCTCGAACTTTTCTTCGAGGCCGTTTATCCTATCGACAATTGGCTGGAGTTTCTTTAAATATTTTTCGTTAGCGTCTCCGAAAATCCTGGAAGTTATTGACATATTACCTTTCTATTGTATTTTAAATTACTCTTTTTGTAAACTCTTAAAAGAGAAAAGCGCAGGCTGTTAAGTCTGCGCTTTGAGGTTGAGTTCGTAGATGAACTCGGTAAGATTGAGCTCCGGGCGGCCAGTCCAGGGTTTCGTTTCTATTACCTTGAAACCGTACTTTTCGTACAGGCGATGAGAGTCTAACTCATCCTCATCGTCCGTAGTGTATAGCCTCAGGTATTCCTTGCCATGCTTCTTCGCTTCATTGATTGCGAAGAGAAGAAGTTTGGTGCCCGTGCCTTTGCAGCGGAAATCTTCGTCAACGCAGAACCAGCCGAGCCAGTCTGCCTCTCCTTGGTCTTCCTTGTAGCAGTATAGCCCCACCGAACCTATAACCCTGCCTTTTTCCACGGCTACCCAGTACTTAAGGCCGGGGGTGATGCCCGTTCTTTCCAGATAATCGCGGTAAGCATCGGGATTGAGGCTGGCGGGGAGTTCATCTTTCCCGGCTTCTTCTTCGTATTCCGACGGGAATATTTTCTCCACCAGATTGACTGCCTGCTCAAGATTCCTTTTCGTTAAGCCTACTATTTCCACTTTTATTCTCCTTATATAGTATTTTTAAGATCTGCTTAATTTATACCATATTATTCATATCCTGTCAATACTATTGACAAACCGCCAATAATGGTATATAATCTTAAACATGCTAAGATTCCAATAAGGAGGATGTAATGCAGAACGCAAAAAAAGATCTTCCCGTGGTGGAAGAGCTGAAAGAAGAGATGGAAGATAGAAAGCGAAGGGGTCTCCCCTATAACCATATAGAGGAGAAAATTGAAGAATTGTCGGCGCAACGCTGACCAAAAGGGCAGGAAAACTTTTTCCTGCCCTGTTTGTTTGTAAAACTATTTATCAGCTAATCTCCGGTAAAATTCCTCCGGACTCCTGTCAAAAGAAAGCTTTTCCAGGGGACAAAGATCTGTTTTGTCTTTATTGAGGATGTTATCAACCGTTTTTTCAAAATAGAACTTTATTTTGAATTTTTCCAGGTTTTCCGCCGCCAGCTTGCTGCCGGTTATCCCGTAAACTTCCTCTGCTTTCAGGTAGGCAGCCAATAAAGCCACGCCCTGGCCGACTATTTTGTCGAATATAATGAGGCCTTCGTGCTCCCTGCCGTGCTGCCCGATAAAATCAAGGAGTCCCTCGACTCCTGATTTTTTTGATCTGTAGATAACGTCTCCCTTGGACCAAAGCTCCAAACCCAAGGAGCTTTCCATGAATTCCTTAAACTGCTCCTTCATCCTTTTTAAAGACGAATTTTTGCAAAAGATACACAACTACCGGAATCAAGGCCAGTTGCAAGATTATTCCCGGCAGACCGATTTTGAAATAATTTAAAGGGTTGGTTTGCAGCCCTAAGGCGAGAACAAACGCCCATCTGGCCAGTCTTCCTAAAAGCATGGCCCCGGTCAGGGAAGCTAAAATATTCATATTCCTTTCTCTCAGTATTCCGATGGCTAATCCATAAACAGCCAGCTCTAAGGTTACTTCGGGCAAAATAGCCATGCCCGGCATCTGGGTAATACTGTAGCTCATTAAAGGACTCAATAATCCGACCAAAAGGCCGGTTCTCCAGCCGAAAAGAAATCCGGCGAACATAACGAAAAAGTGCATAGGCAGAAATTGCGCCCCGGCCATATTGAATTGATGGGCCAGCCAGGGGAAGAATACAGCGGAAGAAGCAAAAACGGCGGAAAACACGTAGTATTTGGCTTCGCTGAAGGTAAGAATCTTTGGTAAGGCTTTGATTTGAACGAACATTTTATTTTATCGAATAGTTAATTATCTTATAGGCCAGCTTGGCTGCCAGAAAATCGGGCGAGGCCAGGCCGGGTATGGGGTCCAGCTCAACCACGTCTGCTCCCACTATGTTTTTATTTTTCGATACTTCTTTTATTAAATTCAGGACTTCGTACCAGCCGAGGCCTCCGGGCTCCGGAGTGCCCGTGGAAGGCATTATCGAGGGATCCAATCCGTCCAGATCAAGGGTTATGTAAACGTTGCCAGTAAGAGTGGCAATGATTTTTTCCAGGGGAAGTTCGGGGGCCATAAAAACGGTTTCTATCTTTTCCTTCTCGATGTATTCGGCGTCTTCCTGGGAAATACTTCTAATTCCCACCTGGGTTACCGGAACCCCCAAATCCCTCACTCTTCTGATAACCGCTCCGTGGTGATATTTTGTTCCCTCAAATTCGTCCCGCAAATCAGCGTGAGCGTCAATCTGCAATACGGATAAATCGGAATATTTTTCTTTAAAAGCCTGGACCGCTCCCAGAGTAATAGAGTGCTCCCCTCCGATCATTAAGGAAAACTTTCCATCCGCCAGCAACCGGCCCGTTATCTCTTTTATCCTTGCCATAGTGGCCTCCGGGGAATCCTTGGAAGGCTCCATAATAGGCATAGTAAAAATGCCTTCTTTCGAAACATCCCTCCGGGTTTCAATATCGTAAAGCTCAAGGTGCCTGGAAGCCTCTATTATCGCCTGAGGCCCTTCCTTGG
>JAQUTZ010000042.1 GCA_028694095.1 Minisyncoccota bacterium
TCGGTTGCGTAATCGTAATAATAACCGGCTGATTCCAAAACTTCCGGCTCTCCGTACCTATCTGTGCTGATTCCGTAAGCCCTCATAAAAGAATCGGCTATGGAAAGGGCCTCCTGGTCGGATAAGGCGTCTGATTCGGTAAGCTGCTTATCATAAACGTTCTGCGGCCATCTTTCCCAGTTCATGGATATAGAAACCATGCCTTGGCTGGGGTCGATGAAAATGCTGTAGCCGTATTCCCTGTCTTCGTTTATTTGCAAGGAACCCACCTGGGCGTTTCTAAATTTGCCCAAATCGACTACATCCAGACTGACTTTTGACAATAAGCCCGCCAGCTGCGATCCCATGGATATTCCCGAAGTTCTTTTGTAAACATCCATCCTGCTTTCCCCTACGCTTATATCCTCCCCCTCGTAAACGAAATCGTAATTGATTCTCTTGGGATCGTAGGGAACGCCTATGGAATCTTCGCCTTCGGCCAAGGGAGCTTCCCAGTTCTGGGTGGAACCGGGAGCAATTCCGCCGCCCCCTCTGCCCAAGGAATCTTCGCTGCTCTTTTCAGCTGAGAAGGTAATTTCGCCGAAAGCTTCTCCTTCTACGTTCTCTACGCCGGTATTCAAAACCAGCTCTTCTGGCTCTTGAAGGTTAAAATAGACGATTGAGCCTGCTGCTACCGCCACCAGCGCCAAAGCCCCGAAAGCATAGGCCAGCTTTCTAAAGCCGAAGGCATTAAAGGGAACTTTGGATTCTCCGGCTCCCTCCATGCTCCAAAGCTTCTCCCTTAACTGGCTGACAAAAGTCTCGTCAATTTTAATGTCGGGCTTGGCCAGCTGCAGCCTTTCTATCATCTTAACCAAAGACTCCTCGTGCTCCTTGAAGCTTTCATCTACCTTGTAAATATCTTTTAATATTTGCCTGGTTTCTTTTTTCATGTTTTTTTAAATTAATAATCTTACACTGAAGATTACGTTGCCAAAGTTACGGGGTAACGATTAAATATTGAAAAACAGAAGGCAAAGGAACAAACCCAGGGGCATTTCATCCCTTAGCCTGCGGATGGTCCTGGAGAACATCATCTTGCAGCTGTCTTCGCTCCTGCCCGTTGCTTCAGCTATTTCTTTGTAGGACATGCCCTCCCAGACTCTTAATACGACTATTTCCCTTTGTTCCGTCTTAAGCCGGCCCAAGTACTCTTTAACTCCTTCCAGCCTCAAGGAAACGTCCGCGTCCCTTTCAATGTCTTCTTTGTCGGACAAATCCCAAATGTCCTCAACGTTGACCAAATTCTTTTTGCTCCGGTAATGGTCGATGACCGTATTCCTGGCTATTCTGTATATCCATCCGGAAAATCCCCCTTTTTGATCGTCGAAAGACGAAAAAGCCTCAAGAGCCTTGATAAAGACGGTTGAGGTTAAGTCTTCGGCGGTTTCTTTATGATGGGTTTTGTAATATATAAAGCGGTAGATTCTCTCTACGTATTGGTCGTAAAGCCGGGTGAACTCCCCGCTGTAATTTTGGCTTTGTTTTACCATAATCGCCTACTACTATTATTACGCACAAACGGCTAAAAAGTAACTAGATAAACGAAAGTCCTTGGCTAAAACCAAGAACGTTCCGGTAGAAAGTAAAACTCCAAAGCTATTTTTTCTTTGACTTGCCCTTGTCCCTGCTCCTCCTTTTGATTCTCCTTTCCCTTCTTTTTTTGTTGGCCCATCCCTCTCCCATGGTATTTTTGGATTAATGATATTATCTTTAACCATTATACCTAAAAAACCGGGCCAAAGCCATATTGCCAAGGCCAAGAGCCTATGATAAATTGAAATATCGCTATTTAAAAACAAGGAGGAAAGAATGGAAAAGGTCCTTATTTTCGACACCACCCTCAGAGACGGAGAGCAGGCGGCCGGAGGCAACCTGACAATCCAGGAAAAACTCAAGATAGCCAAGCAGCTGGAAAAGCTTAACGTGGATGTCATTGAAGCCGGCTTCCCCATCAGCTCCCAGGGAGAATTCGAGGCAGTAACCCTCATTTCCCAGGAGATAAAATGGTCTGTCGTCTGCGCCCTGGCCCATGCCAACCAAAAGGCCATAGACAGGGCCTGGGAGGCCATAAAAGGGGCTGACAGGCCCAGAATACACGTCTTTCTGTCCACCTCCAGAATCCACCAGGAATACCAGCTGAAAATGACGCCGTCCCAGATTCTGGAACTGGCTTCAGACATGGTAAAGCACGCCAGAAGCCTGGCGGAAGACGTGGAGTTTTCCCCCATGGACGCCACAAGAACCGATCCGGAATACCTTTGCAGGATACTGGAAGCTTCCATTGAGGCCGGAGCGACTACCGTCAATATACCCGACACCGTGGGCTACGACACTCCCGGCAGCTACGGCCGGCTGATAAAGAATATTTTCCGTTCAGTGCCCAATATCGGCAAAGCGGTTGTCAGCTGCCACTGCCACAACGACCTGGGGCTGGCTGCAGCCAACAGCCTGGAAGCGGTACTGGCTGGGGCCAGGCAGGTGGAATGCACCGTTAACGGCATCGGAGAAAGAGCCGGCAACGCTTCCCTGGAGGAAGTCGTCATGGCCATAAAGACCAGACGGGACGTATTCGAGCAGGTGGAAACCGGCATTAAAACCGTCCAGATCTATCCCACGAGCAGGATGGTCAGCGAGCTTACCGGGTTTGCGGTCCAGGCCAACAAGGCTATTGTCGGCGACAACGCCTTCAGGCACGAATCGGGAATCCACCAGGACGGCATACTGAAAAAGCGCGAGACCTACGAAATCATGGATCCCAGGGAGCTGGGAATACCCGGCACGACCCTGGAGGTCGGAAAGCTTTCAGGCAGGCACGCTCTCAAAGAACGCCTGATGGAACTGGGATACGAGCTGACAGACGAGGAATTCAATGACTTTTACCGGGCCTTCAAGGAACTGGCCGACAAGAAAAAGAAAATTGCCGACAAGGACATTGAATCCCTGGTGGCTGAAGAGCAGCGGGCCAAATCCGGCGCCTACCGCCTGGAAAGAATACAGGTTTCCTGCGGAGACCAGGGGCTGGCAACAGCTGC
>JAQUTZ010000010.1 GCA_028694095.1 Minisyncoccota bacterium
CATAGATGTGGAAGCTTTAATAGATTCCGTTTCCTGGGAACATGAATTCAGGCCGATTTCCAAGTTTCCGGCGGTGGTCAGGGATCTGGCGGTTTTGGTGCCAAGGAAAGTTAAGGTAGCCGATGTTTTGAATAAGATTAACAGCGCCGGCGGAAATCTTGTCAGGGACGTGGATATTTTCGACATTTACGAAGGCGACGAATTGCCAGGCGAGAAAAAGAATTTAGCTTTTCATATCATATACCAGGCCGAAGACAGGACTTTAAAGTCGGATGAGGTCGATGGTGTTCAGCAAAAAATAATAAAGGCTCTGGAAAAGAGTCCGAGCTGGCAAGTGAGAAAATAAATAGCAGACACATAATTTTAGATTAAAAATAATGCCTCAAAAACAGCAAAAATCTACAAAGCCAAAAGTCAAAAAAACAGCAAGCGCATATGAAGCCAAGGATATTTACGTATTGGAGGGTTTGGAGCCGGTCAGAAAAAGGCCGGGAATGTATATTGGCTCTACAGGAGGCGAAGGGCTTCATCATTTAATTTGGGAATGCGCCGACAACGCCATTGATGAATTTATAGGGGGGTACGGCAGCCACATGGAAATAGCCCTTTTACCCAACAACAGGGTGAGGGTAACGGACGACGGAAGAGGAATCCCCGTTTCAAAGCATCCCCAAACCAAGAAATCGGCCTTGGAAACGGTAATGACCACCCTGCATGCGGGAGGTAAGTTCGGAGGAGAAGCCTATAAGGTTTCCGGAGGCCTTCACGGCGTGGGAGTTTCGGTTGTCTGCGCTTTATCCAGCTGGATGAGGGTGGAGGTTTGCAGGGACGGAGCAAGGTATGCCCAAGAATATTCCAAGGGAAAAGTTAAAACTAAAGTTAAAAAGGTTGGCGCTTGCAGGCAGAGCGGGACGACAGTGATGTTCGAGCCCGATTCAGAAATATTCAAGGATGCTAAATTCGACCTTAAAAAGATTATTAATCATCTTCGCCAGCAGGCCTACCTAACGAAGGGGATTCGGATTTATATAAAAGACGAAAGGAGCGTTCCCCATGACAGCTATGGATTTTATTTCGAGGGGGGAATACGCTCTTACGTTAAGTACCTCGTTCAAGGAGCCGATTTGGCTCATCCAGCTCCTTTCTATGTTAATGGAGAGAAAGAGGAGATGATAGTGGAAGCCGCTTTCCAATACACCAGAGAGAGGGAAGCTTACGAAGAAAGCTTCGCCAATAATATTTTTACCGGCGAGGGTGGCACTCATCTAACGGGTTTTAGGACCGCTCTTACCCGCGCTTTAAACGATTACGCCAGAAAAAACAATTATATCAAGGGCGACGACGGTAATTTTACAGGTGACGACGTAAGAGACGGCTTAACAGCCGTGGTTTCCGTAAAAATCAGGGAGCCTCAATTCGAAGGCCAGACTAAGGCAAAGTTAGGCAATCCGGAAGCTAAAGTGGCGGTGGAAGCAGTGTTAGCCGACGGACTGGATGATTTTTTAGAGAGGAATCCTCAAGACGGCCGAGCTATTATCGAAAAATGTTTACTGACGGCAAAAGCCAGAAAAGCGGCTAAGGCGGCAAGGCAAACGGTTTTAAGGAAAGGCGCCTTGGACGGATTGGCTTTGCCGGGAAAGCTGGCTGACTGCACATCCCGGAAGCCGGAAGAATCGGAATTATATATTGTCGAGGGAGAATCTGCCGGAGGCAGCTCCAGACAGGCCCGAGACAGGCATTTCCAGGCCATTTTACCCCTTCGGGGAAAGATCCTCAACGTTGAGCGGGCAAGGCTGGATAAAATACTTTCCTCCAAGGAAATTAAGTCTTTGATTATCGCTATGGGAACGGCTATTGCCGACGATTTCAGCATGGAAAAACTAAGGTATCACAGAATAATTATTATGACTGATGCCGATGTTGACGGAGCCCATATCCGCACCCTTTTGCTTACTCTTTTTTACCGCTACTTCCACCCGATAATAGAGGCGGGCCATTTGTATATAGCCCAGCCGCCTCTTTACAGAATTCAAGCCGGAAAAAGAATAGAATACGCCTACACCGAAGCAGACAAGGTGGAGATTCTTGCCGATATTTTGGGAGAGAAGAAAGCGGCGGCAATCGGTATTAAGAAAAAAGGAAAGGCAGCAGCTCTTCCCGTGAAAGAAGAAAAGGTGGCCGGAGTCAGCATCCAAAGGTATAAGGGTCTCGGTGAAATGAATCCCGACCAATTATGGGATACCACCATGAATCCCCAGAACAGGATACTCTTGAAGGTTGATATTGACGATGCCAAGGAGGCGGATAAAATGTTTGATACCCTAATGGGAGACGAGGTTTTCCCGAGAAAGAAATTCATTCAAGCTCACGCAAAAACAGTTAAAAACCTAGATATTTAATGGCCGGTAATTTCGACAAAAACGGAGTATTAAAAGCGATGATGATAGCTTTGGTAGCCACTTTAGCGGGCCTGGCGATTTTGGGTTGGCAGTACCGCCAGCTGGAAGATAAGCGGCTGCCCGCCCTGGAGGAGGAGCTGGAAAGGCAGAAAACCGAAATAGAGAGGACTTCCGCCCAAAATACCTTGGGAGAGTTTATGACAGCCAGGATGGAAGAAAACGAATCGCTGGCCACCCTTTATTTAACCGAAAATGCCGTAGAATTAGAAAGATCCGGTCAGTTTGAATTGCTGAACGGCTACAATGGGTACCGCGTTTTAAGTTATGAGGAGCTTGAAGGCGGCAGTTTTCGCTTTGCCGTGGAAGTTTACTTGGCCGAAAGGGGAGAGCTCGTCGAAGTGATTACTTTAAGGAAAATTTTGGACAGCTATTATGTAGATTCCGTAGAGCTGGCCGGATAATTGAGCCAGCTTGACTTCAACCGTTTATCTGGTAATATAAAGGTTGAAGGCCCCAAAGGGGCTTTTAAAAAACCCATGTTAGCAAAATTAATAACATTCCTTAAGGAAGTTAAAATGGAGGTGAAGAAGATTAACTGGCCGGACAGGCAAAAGACTACCAGATACACGATAGTTGTTTTGGGTATTTCCCTGGCAGTGGCTCTTTACCTTGGAGGATTGGATTTCCTTTTCACCTTACTACTGGAAAAATTCGTTATATAAAATGCCAAAGCAGCAAATAGAACAAACTAAGAATTGGTACGTCATACACACTTATTCCGGTTACGAGGAGTCGGTGGCAAAGAATCTCAAACAAAGGATTGAGTCTTTGGGCATGGAAGATAAAATATTCAACGTTATTGTTCCCAAGGAAAAGAAAATTAAAATAAAGGACGGCAAAAGGAAAGTGGTTGAAGAAAAGATATACCCCGGATACGTGTTGGTGGAAATGATAGTTACCGATGATTCTTGGTACGTCGTCAGGAATACCCCAAACGTTACCGGATTCGTCGGAGCGGGAACAACCCCCGTGCCCGTTTCCCTGGAAGAAATAACCACACTTAAAAAGAAAATGGGAGTGGAAACGCCCCAATATAAGATCGACGTTGAGATTGGGGATGCGGTCAAGATAACCGACGGACCGTTTAAGGATTTTGACGGAAAAGTCGCCGAAATCGACCAGGAAAGGGGAAAGGTAAAAGTTCTGGTTAATATGTTCGGAAGAGACACTCCGGTGGAATTAGATTCATTGCAAATTAAGAAAATTTAATTATGGCCAAAACAATAAAAGCAGTTATAAAATTACAGATTAAGGCGGGACAGGCGACCCCGGCTCCTCCTGTGGGTCCGGCCTTGGCTCCTCACGGAATAAATATTTCCGAGTTCTGCCAAAAGTTTAACGACGCTACTAAAGACAAGCAGGGTTTTAAAATTCCTGCGGAAATTACCGTTTATGAAGACAGGAGTTATGATTTTAAGCTTAAGCAGCCTCCTGCTCCCGAGCTTATAAAAAAGATGATCGGCATTGAGAAAGGATCGGGGGAGCCCAACAAGACCAAAGTAGCTAAAATTAGCAGGGATCAGCTTCGCCAAGTGGCCGAGCAGAAGATGGAAGACTTGAATACTCAGGATATAGAACAGGCCATGAAGATAATCGAGGGAACCGCCAAAAACATGGGAGTTGAAATAATGCCCTAATCCCGGGCATTTTTTTCTATGGACAATAAACCGTCAAAAATAAAGAGGCCGAGCTGGGACGAATTTTGGTTCACTTTGGCCCTTTTTTATTCCACTCGGGGAACCTGCGACCGGCTTAGGGCGGCTTGTTTGCTGGTGGACAGAAATAACCGTCTTGTCGGGGCCGGCTACAACGGCTCTTTGCCGGGGCATCCGCATTGCGACGAAGTCGGCCATTTAATGGTCGACGGCCATTGTATAAGGACTCTTCATGCGGAGGTTAACGCTATCCTTCACAGCACTGCCGACCTTGAAGGCGCTACAGCCTATGTTCTTGGGACTCCTTGCATTGATTGCGTTAAAAAACTAATATCAAAGAGCGTAAAAAGAATACTCTTTACGCGTGATTATGACAATAAAGCCAGGGGAGGAGAGCATATATTCGAGCTGGCTGAAATTTCCGGGGTTGAGATGAAGAGGGTTGATATGGATTTTGATGAAGTTATAAACAAAGAATTGGATATTTTGACCGGCCCCGGAGGAGCTTTTCAGGGTAAGAACACCAGTTTTAAAATAAAAGAGAATAATTCAAAGGAGGGGAATTATGAAGGATAATCCGTACCCAGGCAGATTCATAGTCATAGAAGGATTAGACGGGTCCGGTCAGACGACCCAGGTAGCTCTTTTAAAAAAGTTTTTAGAGGAAAAGGGCCTTCAGGTTGTTTCCACTAAAGAGCCGACGATGGATTCTGAAGCAGGCAGGAAGATAAGAGAAATATTGGACGAGAAGGTGAAAATTGAGCCTATTGAGCTGCAGAAGCTCTTTACTCAGGACAGAAAGGAGCATTTGGAGGATTTGATTGTTCCCGCCCTTCAAGACGGGAAAGCAGTTATTTCCGACCGCTACTATTTTTCTACCTTTGCCTTTGGTGCTTCCGACGGCTTGAATCTGGATGAGCTTATCAGAATGAACGACGGGTTTTTACTGCCCGACTTAACGATCATTCTTAAGGTTCCGCCGCGAGTTTGCGTCGAGAGAATAGAAAAAAGAGGGGAAGCTAAAACCCTTTTTGAAAAAGAAAACAAGCTTACCAGAGTGTGGGAAACTTACGCTGTGATGCCCGAACGCTTTAGAGATATTTATATTGTTGACGGAGAACAATCCATTGAGGAGGTATTTTCTGAAATAAAATCACTGGCCCGTTTGAAATTAAATATTAAGGAGGAATAACGTAATGGCCAAGATATTCATTATCGACGAATTCACCCCTCAGGACAACGCAATGCTTCAGGCTTTGTATTCCAGGAGTCCCCACAGTGTTGCCGAACACATCCAAAAAGTCAGAGATGCTGGCTCCGGGAAGTTCATGGAAAGATTTTACGTCGGTTACGGCCACGCCAGTATTGCCGACTGCGGAAGCACCACCGTGTTCATCGAAGGAATCAGCATACTGTGCGACAAGGCCGTGCAGGATTGGCCTCTCTACAGCGGTCAGGAGACAAGTACTAGGTACGTTGATATGTCAAAGCAGCCTATTATCGATCCGGTCGGGACTTCCGAATCCAGGGCGATTCAGGCGGCCTGGATGGACTTCTATATCTCAGCTCTTCCCCGGATGGAGAAATTTCTGAAAGCAAAATACCCGATTCAGGAGGGAGAGAAGGTAGAAGTTTACCAGAAGGCTATAAACGCAAGGTCCTTTGATATACTGAGGTCTTTTCTGCCGGCTGGGATTGTCACACAGTTGAGTTGGCACACCAATTTGCGCCAAGCCTACGACAAGCTTTGTTGGTTGAAGCATAATCCAATTCCTGAAATTAAGGAGACGGCAGAGACCATTCTTGAAATGCTCAAGGAGAAATACGCCCACAGTTTCAGTCATCAGAAGATGGACGAGCAAGAAAATTTCTGGGAGGAAACGGCCAAGCGTCATACGTATTATGCGCCAAAGGATCCGCCACGGGGGTTTTCCATGAAAACCAACATTGATCTGGAGGAGCTGGCCAATTACCAGGATGTAATCGACAGCCGGCCACCAAAAACCGGCCTGCCCTACTTCCTGGCGGAGCTGGGCACCGTGACATTCGAATTTCTACTGGACTTCGGGTCTTTCAGAGATATACAGCGGCACCGTAACGGCGTTTGCCGGCAGCCTCTTCTGACGGTAGAATTAGGCTTCCATCCATGGTATTTAGGCGAGCTGCCAGATGACCTAAAGGAAGAAGCCGAGAGCTTGATTTCCAAACAGAAAGAGGCGATCAGCAAACTCGAAACAACGCCCGAGCTTAAGCAGTACTATATCGCCTTGGGATTTCTCGTTCCTCACCGCGTGACTTACGGCCTGCCCGCGACCGTTTACGTAACTGAACTGCGGTCCGGCAAGATGGTCCATCCTACGTTGCGCATCATCGCTTTGAAGATGAGAGAGATGCTCTTAGAGAAGTTCCCGAAATTGGTTCTGCACTGCGATCTGGATCCGAGTCAATGGGATATTTCCAGAGGAATGCAGGATATTGTAGAAAAAAAATAACTATAACAAAAAGGGGTTTTTAATAACCCCTTTTTTATTTGTAAAACCTCATTAATTTTATTAGAATGATAATATGAAGCTGCATAAATCAGACCCGAAAGTATATGGCTTAATTCACAAGGAAATTAACCGTCAAAAAGACGGGCTTGTTTTGATTCCTTCGGAAAATTACGCCAGCTCTAATGTTATATCCGCCATGGGAACTCCTCTGAGCAATAAGTATTCGGAAGGGTATCCCGGCAAGAGATATTACGGAGGAAACGAATACATTGACCAAATTGAGAGTTTGGCTATTGAAAGGGCTAAAAAGCTGTTTAAGGCCGAGCATGCCAACGTCCAGCCTCATTCCGGTTCTCAGGCTAATGCCGCCGTTTATCTGGCCCTTTTAAACTACGGCGATAAAATATTGGGTTTTGACTTGGCGGCGGGAGGACATTTGACTCACGGTTCCAAGGTGAATTTTTCGGGGAAGCTTTATAACTTTGATTATTACGGGGTAGATAGAAAAACGGAAAGAATAAACTTAAAAGACGTAGAAAAGATAGCGGTCAGATTCAAACCAAAGCTTATAGTCATCAGTACTACCGCTTATTCCAGGCAGCTGGACTTTAAGGGATTTTCCAAAATAGCTAAAAAAGTCGGCGCTTATCTTTTTGCCGATATTGCTCATATCGCCGGTTTGGTGGCATCGGGAGAACATCCCAGCCCCTTTCCTTACTGCGATGTGGTAACTTCTACCACCCACAAGACCCTGAGAGGCCCCAGGGGAGGCCTTATACTCTGTAAGGGGGAATTATCCCAGAAAATAGACAAAGCCCTGTTTCCGGGCATTCAGGGCGGTCCATTGGAGAATATTATAGCTGCCAAAGCGGTCTGTTTTAAAGAAGCAATTAGCCCTTCTTTCAAGAAGTATCAGCGGCAAGTTATCAAGAACGCCTCAGCTATGGCCGATGAGTTTAATAAAAAGGGAATCAGGGTGATAAGCGGGGGAACCGATAATCACCTTATGGTAATAGACGTCTCTCCTTACGGAGAATCAAAGAGTATCCAAGAGGGATTAGACAGGCTGGGTATTTATGTAAACCGGAATGCCATTCCCTTTGATGAAAAGCCCCCCTTTAATCCTTCGGGTATCAGATTGGGTTCGCCGGCTGTAACTACCAGGGGATTCAAGGAAAAAGAATGTCGGGAGGTGGCTGGAATGATAACTGATTTTCTTAAGGGAGGCGATAAAGAAAAGATTAAAAAGGGCGTAAAGAGCCTATCAAGAAAATTTCCTATTTATGAAGATTTTCGATGGTAAGAAAGCGGCTGCCGAGATAATAAACGAGCTTAGCCGGAAAATAAGCAAAGAAAAAATCGCTCCTAATTTGGCGATAATTTCTGTTTCTCCGGACAAAGCCTCCAAGCTTTATATGAGAAACAAGAAGAGAGCTGCTCGGCAGGCCGGCATAAAAATTTCCAGTTTTAATTTTCCTGCTACCGCAAGCGAAAATGAGATTATTAAAAAAATTGATAAGCTCAACAAAGATGATTCCGTACACGGAATTATAGTCCAGCTGCCTCTGCCTAAAAAATTCAACGCCGACAAGATAATAAGCAAGATATCTTCCCGAAAAGACGTCGATGGCTTTAAAGAGGATAGTCTTTTAGATCCTGTTTTGCCCTCAGCCATCTTTTTCTGTCTTAAAAAAGCCGGAGTCGGTAGCGGTAAAAAGATTTTAGCCCTTGTGAATTCAGAACTTTTCGGCGAAGTTTTAAAGTCTTTCTTGAAGAAGAAAGGATTGAAAATAGAATACGCCTTGTCGGCTGAAATGCCGAAAGAAAGGATAAAAATGGCCGATGTTTTGATTTTAGCTTGCGGTTGCCCCGGTTTTATAAAGGATGATATGATAAAAGACGGAGCTGTTGTTATAGACGCTGGAATTACCATGAAGGACAAGAAAGTTCTTGGAGATTTAAGCAGGGAGAGCCTGGCGGGAAAAGCTAGTTTTGTCACCCCGGTTCCCGGGGGGATAGGTCCCCTGACAGTCGCCTTATTATTAAAAAACGTATATTTGGCATATGGAAATAGCAAAAATAATTGACCATACCAATCTAAACGCGGATGCCACCAAAGAAGATATAATCAAGCTTTGTTCTGAAGCGAAGCAATATGATTTTCGTTCGGTATGCGTGAATCCCAAATGGGCGGGATTGGCTAAAGCCGAACTGGAGGGAACGGATAAAAAAGTGGTCGTGGTGATTGACTGGCCGGTTGGCGCATCTCTTAACGAAGCCAGGATATTCGAAGCTGAGGCGGCCAAAAAAGAAGGCGCCGATGAAATAGATCCGGTACTAGACGTTGGTAACTTCAAAATGGGAAATTACGATTTGGTTTTAAATGAACTAAGGGAATTAGCTAAAGTTTTACCCACGAAGCTTATTATAGAAACAGGATACCTTTCAGATGAGGAAATAAAGAAAGCAGCTTTTTTGGTCAAAGAAGCCGGTTGTTATTGCGTCAAAACTTCCACGGGCATGGAGCCCAAGGTGGACATTGATAGGAAAATAGGACATATAAGGATAATGAGGGAGGCGGTTGGCCCCGATTTTCCCATTAAGGCGGCCGGAGGCATCAGTACTATGGAAGACGCTAAAAGAGTGGTGGAGGCCGGAGCCAATATTATTGGAACAAGCTCCGCGCTTAAAATCATAGGAGCTTCTCAAGAGGGAGGCAGTTATTAAATTATGAAATATACGCCGGTTATAGGACTCGAAATACACGTTGAGCTTGGAACAAAATCCAAGATGTTTTGTTCTTGCGCCAACAATTCCGAAGAAAGGCATCCCAATGTCAATATTTGCCCTGTTTGCATGGGCCATCCCGGTACTTTACCGGTTATAAACGAAGAAGCCGTGAGAAGGGTTGTGAAGGTGGGATTGGCTCTTCACTCCGAGATTCCCGAGAATTCCAAATTTGACAGAAAAAACTATTTTTATCCCGATCTGCCCAAGGGCTATCAAATTTCCCAGTACGACCTTCCTCTTTGCCAGGGGGGATATTTGGATATAGACGGAAAACGGATAGACATAACCAGAGTGCACCTAGAGGAAGATACCGGCAGGCTAATGCATCCGAAAGGCGCCGATTATTCGCTGGTGGATTATAATAGGGCCGGTGTTCCTTTAATGGAGCTTGTGACCGAGCCCGACATCACTTCCGCCCAAGAAGCCTGGAGATTTGCCAGAGAGCTTCAATTGTTGCTCAGGTATCTTAAAGTTTCCGACGCTGATATGGAAAAGGGCCAAATGAGGGTAGAGGCCAATATTTCTCTTAAGAAAGACGGCAAGATGGGCACCAAGGTAGAGATTAAAAACCTTAATTCTTTCAGGGCCGTAGAAAGAGGCATAGCTTATGAGATAGAAAGGCAGGCTGAGGTTTTGGACGGCGGCGGGAAAGTTATGCAGGAAACAAGGGGCTGGAGCGAAGCAAAGTCCGCAACGGTTTCCCAAAGAACCAAGGAAGAGGCCCATGATTACAGATACTTTCCGGAGCCCGATTTGCCTTCCCTGAAATTGGGCAAAGATATTATTGCCGGAATAAAAGCGCAGATTCCGGAAGTTCCCCAAGACCGCCGAAAGAGATTAAAAGAGGAATACCAGCTGGAAGATCAGGAAATCGAAATGTTCGTTTTTTACAAAGAATTGGGGGAATATTTCGAAAAAGCTGTTTCCGAACTTAAAGGGTGGCTGAAAGCGATCGGGCAGAAAAGGAAAATAGATAAAGACGAGCTGTCCAAGCTTACCAAAATCTGCGCCAATTATTTAATTAGCGATCTCCAGGGATTATTAAAAGAAGCTTCGGTTTCCGTGGGGGATTTGCAGATTACTCCCGAAAACTTCGCTGAATTCATCACTTTGATTTATGAAGGAAAAATTTCCAGCAAACTAGCCAAACAGGTTTTATCTGAAATGTTTTCCAGCGGGGCAGATCCTTCCCATATAATAGAAGAAAAAGGGTTGAATCAAATAGTTGACGAATCGGAATTAGAGGAGATAATTAAGGAGGTTGTTTCCAAAAACCCCAAAGCGGCGGAGGATTTTCAAAAAGGAAAGGGAAATTCTTTGCAGTTTTTAATGGGCCAGGTTATGGCCCAAACTAAAGGCAAGGCCAATCCGGAATTAACCGCTAAAATACTTCAGAAGGTCTTGACAAAATAGAAATAGTGTGATATTGTATCACATTATGATAAAAGGCAGGAGGATCTTTTAAATGAGTAGGAAGGTGTATTCAGATGCCCAATTGTCCCAGAACATCAAGGCGGAGTTCTTCCGCAGGCAGGTTCTGGAAGGAGACGGCCCGATGGATGAAGACGAACTGGTCGACGTGAATTGCGATCCCGCCGTTGACGATTTCACTGTTCTCTCCGGGCGCCCCCTCGGGAGAATCGGCAGAGAAATCCTTTGGGATTTCGAGGCTGATCCTCGCCCGGCAATGGTTTCTCCGGAGACCGAGGATCCCGACGAACAGCTCGCAGAGATGTTCGAAAGGGGAGAGAAAATTATCGGAAGGAGGATATAGAATGGTAACGGTGAAAATACCTCAGACCATGCTTACCATCGGCGATGTGCGGAATATAGCCGCCGACGGTAAAATCGCTGTGGCAGACGGCGACAAGAAAATTCTTATCATAAAAGATAAGGATTAACCTAAGTGCCGATGATGCGTTCAAATCGTATCATCGGCCCCACTAGGCTGCGAAGGAGAAAGAAGCCAAATATTCGGCGCGATATCTTTCTCCTTACCTTCGCAGCCTAGTGGGAAAGAGTTAATAAAACCAGCCATTTTTATGGCTGGTTTTAATTATCCAAGAATTCTTTTACCAGTTTTTCCGCCTCCTTGTAGTTGCTTGCCCAGCGTATTCTTTCATCTCTCTTGAACCAGTTCATCTGTCTTTTGGAAAAATGCTCTATTTCCCTTTGGAGTCGTTCTATCGTTTCTTTATAATCAATTTTGCCCTGAATATATCTGGCCAGATATCTGTATTCCAATCCGAACTGTTCCAGCCTCTCCCAGGAGAGCGCTGATTTTTTGAGCCTTTTTACTTCAGTCATCATTCCTTCCCCGAGCCTCTTAAGGAGCCTTTTATGTATTAGACTTTTAAGTTTTACTGCCGGTTTTTTAATTCCCAGAAATAACACAGGATAGGGGATTGGCTCTTTTTTGATCGGGGGAACCGGGCGTTTAGTCTCCAGCACTATTTCTATGGCTCTGATTAATCTCCGCTTATTTTTACTTTCGATTGTTTCGGCCCTTTGCGGGTCAATTTTCTTAAGCTTGTTGAATAAGTCTTCAGGGGTTTTCCTTTCCAATTTTTTTCTGAGAGCCCAGTTTGGAGCCACTTTAGGAATCACTATTCCATCTACTACCGCATAAATATAGAAGGCGGTACCGCCGCAAATAATAGGAACCTTACCTTTCTTTAAGATTTTATTTATAGCCGATTTGGCCAATTTCCTGTATTGAACAACAGTGAATTTTCTTTTTGGGGAGGCTACGTCCAGCAGGTGGTGGGTAATGCCCCCCATCTCCTTCTTGGTTATTTTTCCCGTTCCTATGTCCATTCCCTTGTAAACCTGCCTGGAATCGGCGGAAATAATCTCTCCGTTGAACTTTTTTGCGAGCCTTACGGCTAGGTCGCTTTTACCGGAGGCCGTTGGGCCCAATACGACGATTATTTTCTTATCGGCGCTCATGATTTTTTTACGATTTCCATTAATATTTTCTCCCGGCGCTTTTTCTCGGCTATTGGAATATCGTCTTTAAGTCTTGAGGCTGCCGTGCCGGGCCTTGAAGAATACTTGTTAATATAGGCTATATTGAATTTTATCTTTCTAAATAACCTTACGGTGTTTTGGAATTGTTCTTCGCTTTCGCCCGGAAATCCGACGATGACGTCGGTAGTTAAGTTAACTTGAGGGATTTTTTTCCTGATTATTTCAATTAATTTTACGTAATCTGCCGCCGTGTAGGGCCTGTTCATTTTTTTTAAAATTTCGTCGTCTCCCGACTGAAGAGGCAAGCCGATGTATTTTGATATCTTTTCGGATTTGGCGATAGTATCGATAAGTTCTTTCGTGAAGTTGGCTGGGTGGGGAGAGGTAAACCTTATTTTAAACTCTCCCGGGAGTTTTGCCGTTTCCGCCAATAGTTTCGGAAAGTCCATCGAAGAATCGGCGGGAGATCGGTAATCATTGACGTTTTGGCCCAGAAGCCATAATTCCTTAAAGCCGCCCTGAACTGCCCTTCGAGCCTCTTCGATAATCTGTTCGTGGTTTCTGCATTTCAGCCTGCCTCTGGTGAAAGGCACGACGCAGTAAGAACAAAAATTATTGCATCCGTTTGATATGGGTATGTAGGCTGCCGAACCCTTCCTTTTTTTAGGAATAATGTCAACGTAGTCATTTTCCCAAATATCGTCGAATATTTTTTTAAGTTTTATTTTGTCTTTTTGGGTTATGCAGCCGGTCAAAACTGTTTTAAATTTGGGATTTTTTTTCTTTATCTCCCGGAATTTTTGGGAAAGCCCGTAAATTCTATCCACTGCCGGCTGCCTGACAGAGCACATATTTACCACTACTAAATCCGCTTTCTCCATTTTGGGAGCGGCCTTATATCCTTTTTCTTCCAGCAAGTCCGCGATTCTCTCGGAGTCGGCTTTATTCATCTGGCATCCGAATGTGGCGATGAAATAATTCATGGGGGTATTTTACCAGAATTTAGGGTTAATTCAACTTAAAAGCTCCGTTTGTGCGGAGCTTTTAAGAACGCTTTTACTACTATTGCTGGGGGACTGCTTGCCCTGTTGGCTGCATTTGCTGCTGCTCTGCAGTTCCCGTTTTGTCCTGGCCGGCTTCATTAGAGTCGGTTTCGTTTAACGACTGGCCGGGCAGGAGTTTTTTGAGAGGCTCGATGACGTTTTTTTGGATTATGTCTCCAGCCTCGTCAAAGTTTATCTCCTGCTGCTGAACTCTTTCTTTTTCTTCCTCTCTGACTCTGCTCTGAGATGCATCTTCGGGAGCATTGCCTTCTTCCATCATTTTTCTCTCCAAGGATTCCGTCCTGATTCTTTCCCTTTCAATGATTTCCGTTTTGGCTCTTTCCAGGAGATTGGTTACGTTTTGATTGTTTATGACCTTCTCCTTGAGATTTTCCAGGATTTCCAGCTGTTTTTCTTTATCGCCCGAGATGGTTTCGGCGTAGGTTTTGAATTTCTCCATTGCTTCCGGAGTTATGCTTTCAATTGTTGTTCCGAGCCTATTGAGGGTATTGTCTATA
>JAQUTZ010000043.1 GCA_028694095.1 Minisyncoccota bacterium
AACATCGGCTACCTTAACTTTCCTTGGCACCAAAACCGCCAGATCCCTG
Source organism: Minisyncoccota bacterium (assembly GCA_028694095.1). Taxonomy (GTDB): domain Bacteria; phylum Patescibacteriota; class Minisyncoccia; order Minisyncoccales; family MHMH01; genus JACOYH01. The sequence continues at coordinate 50 of JAQUTZ010000043.1, forward strand.
ACCACCGCCGGAAACTTGGAAATCGGCCTGAATTCATGTTCCCAGGAAACGGAATCTATTAAAGCTTCCACATCTATGTCGAAGACAACCATTTTTTCGGGCATTTCCAGCTGCTGCAATATCTTTGGGGATATTTCTCCCAGAAATCCTATTTCCGTCCCGTCAATTTTTATCTCCGCGCATTTTTTAGGATGCCAAATGGATATTTTGCTCTGCTCCGGCGTAGCCTGATAGTCGTCATACCAAATTTCACTGATACCAAGCTTATGTAAAAGCAAGTCAACTACTCCCTTGAGTTCGTAAAAATCCCGGCCCGTAGCCGCTCCCGTAAGTTGGCTTTTATCTTTGGAAGCCATGGCTTTTTCGAAAACCTTTCCCAATTCAAACATTCGCATGTCCGAAAAATTATTGGCGTTTCTTTTAACCGCGGCCAAGAGATTAGGTATTAAACTCGGCCTAAGATATTTTTGCTCCAAACTGACCGGATTTTGCACTTCTATTAATTCATCGCTTTTATATTTAAACATCTTGGCTTCCTTGTCGCCGATGAAGGAGTAGCTGTAAGCCTCCGTAAACCCGGCTTCTTTTAAGATGTCTTTAATCAAACCCTCCCAGAAAATACGGTCATTCCTCTTTCCCGGAATCAGGGAAACATCGGGAAAGGCAACCGGTATTTTTTCATAGCCGTAAATTCTGCCTATTTCTTCAATTAAATCTTCCGGCAGAGAAACATCCCGCCTCGAAGTCGGCACCTCCACTAAAAGGGATTTTTGGCTCTCTTTTATAATCTTAAAATCCAGCTTCTTTAAAATCTGCACGGCCTTGGCTTTGGGAACAGCCAGCCCCAAAAGATTGTTTAAATAGCCCAAATCCAGCTTAATTCTCGAAGGAACGTTCTTTTGGGAATATATATCGATAAAATCATTACCGGCCTTGCCTCTGGCGACTTTCTGTATCAGATAAGCGGCCCTATTAACCGCTAATTCAGCCAGATTCGGATCCAGCCCGTGCTCAAACCTCAGGGAGGCGTCCGTCCTCAATCCTATTTTTTTTGAGGCCTTTCTGATGATGCGGGGATTGAAATTTGCAGCCTCTATTATCACCGCCCTGGTTTTCTTGTCTATTTCCGGCTCTTTGCCGCCTTTAATGCCGGCTATAGCTACCGGTTTTTGGTCGTCAGCTATAACTAAAGTGCTCTGCTCTAAATCAAACTTGTCTTCGTCCAAGGTAACTATGCTTTCGCCCTTCTTGGCGAATCTAACTTGAATTTTGCCGCCCTTAAGCTTATCGCTGTCGAAAGCATGCAGCGGCTGGCCGGTTTCAATCATAACGTAGTTTGCTATATCGACGATGTTGTTAATCGGCCTCAACCCGCAAACCCTCAATCTTTCTTGGAGCCATTTGGGCGAAGGCCCCACTTTAACGTCGGCAACAACTTTGGCCGCATACCTGGGACAGGCTCTCTTGTCTTTCACTTCCACTTTAACAAAGTCCGCTGTTTTAATACCGGCTGAAGCTTTAACTTTTGCCAAGGGCAACTGAAGCTTGGAGCCGATAATGGCTGAAATTTCCCGGGCTATTCCCAAATGAGAAAAACAGTCTGCCGCCCTGTTGGGCCTGACGTCTATATCCAAAACATAGTCATTCCTGACTTTTTTAACCTCTTCAACCTCGGCAAAATGCATAGTTAAAAGCTCGGCCAGCTTCTCGGGCCTGGGCATGTTTTTAACGTAATCTTTTAGCCAGTTATATGAAAAAACCATTTTACTAAAGGGTTAAAACTGTTTTAAGAATCTTAAGTCTCCCGAACGGAACAGCCTAATATCGTTAATTTTATGCTTAAGCATAACCAGCCTTTCCAGTCCGAATCCAAAGGCCCATCCCTGCCATTGTCCTGGCACCAATCCTGCGGCCTTGAAAACATTGGGGTGAACCATGCCCGCTCCGGCAACCTCCAGCCATCCGGACTCTTTGCAGACGGGACATCCCTTCCCTTTGCATACCAAGCAGGTAATGCTTATATCAAAAGACGGCTCGGTAAAGGGAAAGAAATCCGGCCTTAGCCTGAAATCAATATCTTTTTCAAAAAATCTCTTGAAAAATTCTCCCACAATGGCTTTCAGGTTGGCCACTGAAATATTTTTGTCTACCATAAGCCCCTCAATCTGTTGAAGCTGGAACTCGTGGGAAGGATCGGTGGCTTCGTGCCTGTAAACCGTTCCGGGGACTATTATCCTTAAGGGAGGATTGTTTTTTTCCATATACCTCACCTGAACCGGACTGGTATGTGTCCTCAAGAGAAATCCGTTTTTTAAATAAAAAGTGTCCCAGACGTCCCTGGCCGGATGGTCTTTGGGAATATTCAAAGCGTCGAAATTGTACCATTCTGTTTCTATATCCGGACCCTCGGCCACCTCAAACCCCATCGATTGGAATATTTCCTCCGCTTTCCTCCTGGCTTGGGTCAAAGGATGCAAACTGCCCGTGGGAATCTTTTTGCCCGGAGCCGTAACGTCAATCCACTCCTTTTCTTGGGCAGCTTTTACTTCCCTATCTTTCAGCTCCGCCTCCCGTTCGTCAAATTCCAAAGACAATGAATTTTTCACCTCATTAGCTTCCTTGCCGACCATTATCCTCTCCCTCTTCGGCAAATCCTTGAGCGAACGCAAAATCTGGGTAAGCTCGCCCTGCTTGCCCAGATATTTTTTGAAAAGCTCCTGGAGGCTCTTTAAATCCTCAGCTGCTTTAATCTCTTTTGCAGCGCTATTTTTAAGCTTTTTTAAATCCATTCTATACTTATTTTACCTTATTTTTCGATATGAATCAAGGTCGGGCTGTGGATAAAAAAACACCCCTAAAAGGGGTGTTTTTGCCTTATTTTCGCGGATATTCGGGGTGCAAAGCCAAAAATTCAGCCCCTCGCCCCA
>JAQUTZ010000044.1 GCA_028694095.1 Minisyncoccota bacterium
CCGATAATACAGTAAGCGACCACGGGCTCGGAATAGAAATAAATAACAAAGGCGGCAGCCACCTTAATCAGCAAAAGCGGGTTTAGCAGCAGCTGTTTTCCCTTGCAGGTCTGAAAATGGTCTAAGAACCTGCCTACGTGATATTCCTTCAGCTGCCAAAGCCAAATCCAAAACGATATTTTTTTAGCAAAAACGACCAGCCAGAGAAACGATACTGTAAAAATTATCATGATTTAATAAAGCTTAATATTTTTTCAGCTAAAACATCCGGAGCCTCCAGGTTTATCGCATGCCTCGTCCCTTTGATTATCTCCATTTTTGAACGCGGCAGTTTTCCGTTGATAATATATCCCTGATTGAGGGGGGTCATTTCGTCTTTCTCGCTCCAGACAACCAGAGTTTGCGCCTGAACAGCCGGCAGATAGCAAGAAAGATCCTCGGACGTCACTTTCTTGAATGTTTCTTTCATGATATTGGTTTTATCAAAATCCAGCTTCCGGTAATCCCTAGTTCCCACTAACCTATAAAGGACTTTTCTTAAAAGGGGTTTTAAGCGGGAAAGCAGAGGAACGGATAATATCAGATTTCCGGTTTTAGCGGCAGCCAGAACCAAGTAATACTTTGGACCCCTTACCCTGATAATAGCCGGATTGATTAGGACGAGCCTTTCCACTTTTTCGGGATGGACTGTAGAGAATTTCATCGCTACTCCCCCTCCGAAAGAATGGCCTATTAAATGAAAGCGGGAGAGGTTATTTTTACGGCAGAAATCGTCAACCCAATTAACGTAATCGTCAACCGACCAGGGATTTTCAGGAACGGGACTGTCTCCGAATCCGGGCAGGTCGGGAATATAAACGTCAGCCCCTTCTTTTTCCAGAAATCTTTTAACCGCGCTCCAGTTATCCGCCTTGGAGCCCCAGCCGTGAAGAATCAGTATATTCATCTTCAGCCTATTTTCTTAATCCCTAAATATTTTTGCAAAACTTTGGGAACCTCCACGCTTCCGTCTTTCTTCTGATAATTCTCTATAATCGCAATCAGCATCCTGCCAATGGCAAAAGCAGTACCGTTAAGGGTATGGACGAATTCCAGCTTTCCCGTTTCCCCGCTTCGGTATTTCACGTTTAAGCGCCTCGCCTGCCAATCCGTGCAGTTTGAAGTCGAATGGGTCTCCCGATACTCTCCCTGGCCCGGCATCCAAGCTTCAATATCGTATTTGGCTGCAGCCGGATCGCCCAAATCGCCGCTGCAGATATTAATCACGCGGTAAGGCAGCTTAAGCGACTGCATAAGTTTTTCTTCCATTCTCAATAACAGCTGATGCTCTTCTTTGGATTTTTCCGGAGAACAAAAGCTGAACATTTCCACCTTGTCGAATTGGTGGACCCTTAAAATACCCTTGGTATCCTTTCCGTAAGCTCCCGCTTCCCTGCGAAAGCAAGTGGAAAATCCGGCGTACCTTTTGGGCAGCTCTTCTTCTTTAAAAACGTCTCCTGCATGCATAGCTCCAATACTCTGCTCCGAGGTGCCAATGAGATAAAGATTATCTTTTTCCAGAAAATATATCTCGTCTCCCCCCCGTTCCGTATAACCCATCGCTTGCATCATTTCGGGCTTTAGCATTACCGGCGGCACGACTGGAGTAAAACCCTCTTCAGATAAAGTTTCCAAAGCCAAATTAACTAAAGCAAACTCCATCAAAACTGCTTCTTTTTTAAGGTATCCGAAGCGAGAGCCTGCAACCTTAGCCGCCCTCTTAACGTCAATTAAATCAAGCGCTTCCGCTATTTCCAAGTAATCCTTGGGCTTAAAATCGAACTCCGGCTTTCCTCCTTCTTCCCTTAAAACGGCGTTTTCGCTGTCGTCTTTCCCTTCCGGAACTTCATCTAATGGGAGATTGGGAATTTGGCGCAATAAAGAGTCGAGTTCTTTTTCGATTTCGGCCAGCTTAGGATCAATGTTTTTAATTTCAGCTTTTACCGCCTGGGCTTTCTCAATCTGTTCCTTACCCAGTTTCTTCTGCTCCGCCCTTAAAGATTCGGACTGAGCAAGGAGCTGCCTTTTTTCTTCATCCAGCTCCAAAAGCCGGTCTATATCTACGTCGGCCCGCTTTTTGGCAATACCCTCTTTGACCTTTTCGGGATTTTGTCGGATAAATTTAATGTCCAGCATAGTATTTTTCTATTATTGGCAAGGCTTTTTTTATAGCTTGTTTCCTGTGGGCAATCTCGGCTTCCTCTTCCATAGTCATGTCTCCCAATACTTTGGCCATCTCGGGGAGATAAAACATTGACCTGAAAGGGAATCCGGGAATAATCGACGCCTCCGGCTTTTCCGTAATAACCCCCCGAAGCACGCCGTCGAACAAATCAACCTTCCCGTCTATGGATATTGCAACCGCTACCTTCAACTGAGCTCCTCTTTTTTTCATAGGGACTCCTTCCAGCTTTTTGATGGCTAAATCCACCAGCTCCTGATCGGTAGCCTCATGCCCCGGCCATCGCCTGGACATAACGCCCGGCTCGCCGTTTAAATGGTCTATTTCCAAACCCCCGTCTTCGGCTAATACGGGAAAATCAACAAATTTTGAATAAAATTCAACTTTTTTAACGGCGTTTTCCTCAAAAGTTTTTCCGTCTTCTTCAGCTACGTCCGTTATGTTCAAATCCTTAAGAGTAACAAGCTTTACCGGCAAATCCTTGAAAAGAACATTGTATTCCAGCAGCTTCCCCGGATTGGTTGTGGCTATCAGGAGCTTTTTCATTGCTTAGGCCTCATTGTGGGAAATAATATCGCTTCTCTTAAGCTGTGGGAATCGGTCAAAAGGGCGACCAGCCTGTCTATGCCAACTCCCAATCCGGCCGCGGGAGGCATGCCGTACTGCAAAGCTTCCAAAAAATCTTGGTCCACCCTCTCTTCTTCCATTTTTGATTTTTTAAATCTTTCTTCCTGCTC
>JAQUTZ010000011.1:0-4228 GCA_028694095.1 Minisyncoccota bacterium
ACGAAAATCGGACGGGAGAAGAAAAGCTGGCCAGAGCAGCCAGGGCGGGCCAAGTAGACGGATTTCCCCTGCCATCTCCCGAATACTGGGAACTGGCGAAGAAAGACAGCTATAAGGAAATATCTCTCTCCCTGCCAAGATATTTTGCAATATTTTTAAATCAGGAAAAATCCCAGCTGTTGAGCGAGGAGGCTGTAAGAAAGGCTCTTAACTATGCCACAGACAAAGAAGAGATTATAGAAGAAATCCTGGCCGGAAGAGCTCAGCCGGTAAATTCGCCCGTTCTCCCTGAAATTTACGGACTCAAGGAGCCTGGCGATTACTACGATTACGATTTACAAACCGCCGAGTCTCTGCTGGCTGACAGCGGATTTGAAAAACAAGACGGCCAATGGGCCAGAGTAAGCGAGGGAACGGAAGCGGAATTCACCTCCCGTCTTCAGGAAGGGAGCCAGTCGGCAGAAGTGACCGCTCTCCAGACTTGCCTGGCTGAAGACCCCGAGGTATATCCGTCCGGAAAGATAACCGGGTATTTCGGCTCCCAAACAAAAGCCGCGGTAATCGCTTTCCAGGAAAAATACGCCGAAGACGTGCTTGCGCCCGGAGGGTTAACCCAGGGAACCGGAGTGGTCAGCACCAACACCAGAACAAAGCTTAATGAAGTCTGCGGGGAGCCGCCGGAATACACTCCCCTGTCCTTCACCCTGACAACCGTGGACGACCCCATACTGGAAAAAGTAGCCCAGAAACTTAAGGAGCAATGGGGATTAATAGGAATCGATTTGGAAATCCAAACCTTTTCCAGCTCGGAACTACGCCAAAATATAATAAAGGAGAGAGATTACGAAATGCTTCTTTTCGGCGAAGTGCTGTCAGCCGTCCTCGACCCCTTCCCTTACTGGCATTCAACCCAGGTGAAGGATCCGGGACTGAACCTGGCCGGCTACGAAAATTCCGCCGTGGATAATCTTCTGGAAAGAGCCAGAACCTCGGTGAATGAAGAAACAAGAGCGGAACAGTACCAGCAGCTCCAGGATATTATAATCGAAGAAGCTCCGGCGATATTCCTTTATACCCCCGAATACATATATATGACATCAGAAAATGTCGTAGGGCCCAAGGAAGGAACTATATTCGACCCCTCTCAAAGATTCAGCAATATCGAAGATTGGTACGTAAAAACCAAAAGAGTATGGCGGTAAAATCGATTAATCTCGCGGCTAAAGATAAATCGAATATGAGAAAAATGATTCTGGACTTCCCCGGACAATTTAGGGCCGGGATAAACGCCGCCGAGAATATTAAAGTCCAAGGGAGATTTGACGAAGTGGTAATTTGCGGAATGGGAGGATCGGCCCTGCCGGCTGATATATTCAACATCTGGCTGAAAGCCTACAAAATAGCTCTTCCCTTCTACATCCACCGCAATTACGGAATCCCCGGCCAAGCCGACAGAAATCATCTGATCGTTTGTGCTTCTTATTCGGGAAATACCGAGGAAACTTTATCTGCCTTTGACGAGGCTGCAAAGAAAAAACTGAAAATAGCAGTCATTACCTCGGGAGGAAAACTGGCCCAAAGGGCCAAAAAAGAAGGCGTTCCCCTGGTATTGATTCCGTCGGGCTTGCCGCCAAGAATGAGCCTGGGGCTCCAATTGGGGGCCTTAATGAAACTGCTGGTTAACTGCGGCATAATCAGCAACGGGCTGGAAAACCTTCTTCAATTGGAAAAAACCCTTAACCCGAAAACCCTGGAAACCCAAGGAAAGAAATTAGCGAAAAGAATAAAGGGAAGGATTCCCGTCATCTATTCTTCAGACCGGCTTCAAGCTCTGGCCCGAATATGGAAAATCAAATTTAACGAGAACTCTAAAATACCTTCTTTCTTTAACTTCTTCCCGGAGCTCAATCATAATGAAATGGTCGGCTATACCGATTCTGCCGGCCTTCACGTTATTATATTAAAAGATCCCGCTGACCATCCTCGCAACCAGAAAAGGATAAAATTGACCGCCGAACTGCTGAAAAAGAAGGGCGTACCCGTTGACATAATTGAAATAAAAGGTCAAGATATCCTATACAAAGCGTTCAACAACTTACTCTTAGCAGACTGGGCCTCATACTATCTGGCTCTTGAGCTGGGTCGCGACCCCGCTCCGGTTAAAATAGTTGAAGACTTCAAGGAAAGAATGAATTGAGCGGACGTGGTGGAACGGCAGACACGCAGCGTTCAGGGCGCTGTGGGCGCAAGCCCGTGAGAGTTCAAATCTCTCCGTCCGCACTATGACAAAACAAAATAATCCCGCCCAGCACCGGACTCATTCCGGCGCAGGGCTCAAGATAATCCCTTTGGGCGGCCTGGGAGAAGTAGGCCGCAATATGACTCTGCTCGAATACAACAGAGCGATTTTAATAGTCGACCTGGGCTTTAGAATGCCCGAGGAGGACATGCCCGGAGTCGATTTCATTATTCCCAACGTTTCCTACTTAAAAGACAGGAAAAAAGACATATTGGGGGTAGTATTCACTCACGGCCATTACGACCACATAGGAGCCATCCCCTATCTTCTGGACAAGATAGGAAATCCTCCCATGTACGCCTCCGGACTGGCCAAAGGAATAATATTAAAGAGGCAGGACGATTTCCCCCAGCTTCCCAAGCTTAACCTTCACCAGGTTAAAAACGGCGACCGAATCAAGCTTGGGCCCTTTACCGTCGAATTCTTCAAGCAAACCCACAATATTTCCGACAATTTCGGCTTTTTCATAGAAACGCCTGTGGGCAATATTGTCCATACTTCCGATTTCAAGTTTGACAATAATCCGGTTTACGACCTCCCCACCGACTTTAAAAAGCTGGAATCTTTCGGTAAAAGAGGGGTTCTGCTTTTAATGTCCGACTCGACGGGAGCCGAAGAAGAAGGCCACTCTCTTTCCGAAGAAAAGATTATGGAAAATCTGGAGGAGATATTCAAAGAATCCAAGGGTAGGATTATAGCCGCTACCTTCGGTTCTTTAATCAACAGAATCCAGCAGCTGATATCGCTTTCCGAAAAATACGGGAGAAAGGTGGCCGTGGACGGCTACAGCATGAAAAGCAATGTGGAAATATGCAAAAGGCTGGGATACATTAAAACCCAAAAGGGAACTTTGATAAAGCCGAACCAAATGCAGAATTACCCCGACTCCAAGGTGACAATGATTGGCACAGGCGCCCAGGGAGAGGGCCAGGCCGTCTTAATGAGGGTAGCCAACGGAGAACACCGCTCGGTCAAGCTGAAAAAAGAAGATACCGTTATCTTCTCTTCTTCGGTAATACCGGGAAATGAAAGAACGGTGCAGTTCCTCAAAGACCAGCTCTATAGGCAGGGGGTCAAAGTCTACCACTACAAAATGATGGACATCCATGCCGGAGGCCATGCCCAAAGAGACGAATTAAGGCAGATGATGCAGCTGATTAAGCCTAAATTCTTCATCCCCATTCACGGCCAGTACTCCATGCTTTTCAATCACGCCCAATTAGCCAAAGAACAGGGAATCCCCGAAAAGAACGTCTTGGTGGTGGAAAACGGACAGGTTGTAGAGCTGAGCCAAAACAAAATGGCCATAACCAAGGAAAGAGCAGAATCTAACTATATCATGGTTGACGGCTTGGGAGTCGGCGACGTCGGAGAGGTAGTATTAAGAGACAGGCAGACGCTGTCTAAGGACGGAATGTTCGTGATAGTAGCGATCATCGACAGAACGACTGGAAAAGTAAAGGGGTCTCCTGATATAATATCAAGAGGGTTCGTTTATCTTAGAGAATCAAAAGAGCTGCTCTATGAAACAAGGAAGCGAGTTATAGATATCGTCAATAAATCTACGGGCTCGGGCGGAGCGGTAAACTGGTCGTACGTTAAAGACAGCATCAGGAACCGCATCGGCGACTTCCTCTACCAAAAAACCCAGCGCCGCCCCATGATACTGCCGGTGGTAATAGAAGTATAATCTTAAAATAACCATGAGAATTCTATCTGGCGTTCAGCCAACGGGTTCAATACATATCGGAGCTTATGCCGGAGCAATTTCGCAGTGGAACGAGCTCCAAACCATAGGAGAATGCATTTTCTTTATAGCCGATCTCCATGCCTTGACCGTTCCCCAAAAGCCGGATGAATTCCAAAAGCAAACCCTGAATACGGCGGTGGAGCTTCTGGCAGCAGGCCTGGACCCGACAAAATGCATTA
>JAQUTZ010000011.1:4328-13506 GCA_028694095.1 Minisyncoccota bacterium
TGCATTTTCTTTATAGCCGATCTCCATGCCTTGACCGTTCCCCAAAAGCCGGATGAATTCCAAAAGCAAACCCTGAATACGGCGGTGGAGCTTCTGGCAGCAGGCCTGGACCCGACAAAATGCATTATTTTCGTCCAATCCCAAATTAAAGAGCACGCCGAACTCTGCTGGCTGCTTAATACCGTCACTCCCCTGGGGGAGTTGGAGAGAATGACCCAATATAAGGAGAAGTCAAAGCAGTTTAAAAAGAACATCAACGCCGGACTTTTGGATTACCCTGTCCTTCAGGCCGCCGATATCCTCCTGTACCAAACAGAATCGGTGCCGGTAGGAAAAGACCAGCAGCAGCATTTAGAGCTGACCAAAAGCATAGCCAGAAAATTCAACCAAAGGTACGGGGAAACATTCAAGGTTCCCGAAGCCCTGGTTCTTAAAATCGGAGCTAAAATAATGGCCCTTAACGACCCGAAAAAGAAAATGTCAAAATCTTCTCCGCAGGGATGCCTTTATCTCTTCGACGAACCGGAGGTAATTAAAAAGAAAATAATGTCGGCTGTAACCGACACCGGAAAAAAGATCAAATACGACCCGGTTAAAAAAGCGGGCATTTCCAACCTGCTCACTATTTACTCTGTCTTCAGCGGCCAATCCATTCTGCAGCTGGAAAAGAAATTCGGCAATAAAGGCTATGCGGACTTAAAAAAACAGCTGGCCGAGCTGCTAACCTTGAAACTGGAGCCGTACAGAAGGAAGAAAAAAGAGCTTCTTTCCAGAGAAGTCTACGTAAGAGAAATACTGGAACAAGGAAGGAAAAGGGCGGAATCCATAGCCCAATCAACCATGGCTCAGGTTAGAAAAGAAATGGGCCTGTTTTAAAATGCTTATAGATTTTAAAAAATTATCCTCTTCATTGAAGTTCGCCTTAAGCGGACTAAAAGACATATTCAGAGAAGAAAACGCCTTTAAGCTTGAGCTTCTCCTGGGAATTATTGTGGCTGCGGCCGCTTTTTATTTTAATCTTTCCACGCTGGAAAAAGTGGCCGTTTTTATAGTAATATTCTTTGTTCTTTTCGCCGAATTGATAAACTCGGTGGTGGAAAGGATTATGGATGTTTACAGCCCGGAGTTTGATTCCAGGGTGAAAAAGATAAAGGACATTTGCTCAGCCATAGTCCTTTTAAGCTGTATAATGGCGGCAATAGTCGGCATCTTTATCTTCATTGACAAGCTGCCGATTTAGCAATAAAGTACACTATTAAAACTGAATAAGGAGGGAGCGAGTGATTATCGGATTCGATGTCGACGGAGTAATAGCTACAGCCCCTCTTGGGCTCCACAATCTATTAAGAAAGTTCCAGGGATTGTGGAATGTCATCCTTAAAAGCCCGATGGGTGCGCTGGTATACAGGCATTTCAGGTTTCCCGATAAAGACGTCAAGAACTTGATTTGCAGCCTTCATTCCAAGGGCCATACAATAATCATTATTACCTATGCCCTGGGAGACGGACAAAAGAAAGCAGTCGAATGGCTGAAAAAGAACGGCGTCCCGTTTGATAAAGCAACGGCCCCAAAAAGAGGAGAAAAACCCCTGGAATTCAAATGCAGGGCCGTAGCAGAAGAGAACTGCGATTTCTTCGTAGAGGACCAGGATATTCTGGCCCAAGGAATTTCCGAAAAACTACAAAGGGTACAAGTAATCCATTACCGAAGCGTAGAGGATTTAAGCGCCCTAAAAGAACTAAGCTAAAATTAACTTGCTTAGTTCTTTTTTCTTTTGCTCCATTATTTTCCTGTCTTTAGCTTCAACTACCAGCCTCAATAAAGGTTCTGTCTGAGAGGCTCTGGCGTTGAACCACCATTCCTTAAAATCTATTCTCAAGCCGTCGAGGCGGGAAATCTTCCCCTTTTTATACCTCCCCTCCAGTTTCTTTAAGACTCTGTCTTTGTCTTTAACCTCGAAATTAATTTCCCCGGAGTGGCTGTAAAGCGACACCTCTCCGACTATTTGCGACAAAGACTCTCCGTTACGAGCTATTTCTTTGAGCAGGGTGAAAAGCACAAATAGCGGCGCTTCGCAAAAATAGTGTTTTTTATGATAATAGTGGCCGGAAAATTCGCCGGCAAAAGCTATGTTCTCTTTCCTCATTCTCGCTTTAATAAAAGCATGGCCGACTTTTCCCATTAAGGGAACTCCCCCTGATTCCCTGATTATCTCCCTGACGGCGTTGCTTGAACGCAAATCGTAAAGAATCTTCCGCCCCGGATTGTCCCTGAGTATCGAACGGGCTGCTATGGCGGTTACCAAATCAGGAGGAACCATTCTCCCTTTTTCGTCGACGAAAATCACCCTATCCCCGTCTCCGTCAAAGGCCATCCCCAAATCGGCGCTTCTTTTTTTAACTTCCTTTTTAAGGGCAGCCAGATTTTTCTCTATTAAAGGGTTGGGTGAATGGTTGGGAAACCTGCCGTCTAGTTTGGAAAACAAAGAATGCACCTTTCCAGGTAAATTCTTTTTAATGGAGGGAAGAAGAATAGCGGGAACGGCGTTGGCTGAATCTACAACCAAGGTTGCTTTCGGGAAATCGGCTTTATGGAAATCCTTGGTATTGAATTTAATATATTCCGGTAAAACATTTTTCTTTTTTATGCTGCCCCTCCTTTTCTCTTTAAATTTTCCTTTAGCGGCCAAATCCCTGATTTTCTTAAGCCCTGATTGCCCGCCAACGGGAACAGCGCCTTTTTTCACTATTTTTAAGCCGTTGTAGCCTGGCGGATTATGGGAAGCGGTAATGCTTACTCCCCCGTCAAAGCCATAGCGGGCGCAGGCCCAATACAAAAGAGGCGTGGGCGCCAGGCCGATATCCGTCACTGTGGCCCCTGAGTCGATTAATCCCAAAACCAAGCCCCGGTGAATCTTCGGACTGGAAATCCGGTTGTCCCGGCCCACCACGATTTTAGGCCTGGCAACCCCCAGAAACTCCACCATTGCCCGGCCAATGAGGCGGGCTGCTTCTTCGTTAATTTGATCGGGATAAAGGCCCCTTATATCGTAAGACTTAAAAATAGATGGATTGATTTTCATGCTCCTTCATTATATCATATTTATATAGGTTTTTAACTTGACCAGGGCCTCTCTGCCTGCTACAATGACAACGATTATGAAAAACTACGAACTCACCTACTTAATTCCCTCGACTCTTGCCGAGGAAGAGCAAAAAAGAATATCCGAAGAAGTTTCCTCTTTAATCCAGGACAAAGGAGGAGTTTTGAAGGAAGGAGGAGTGCCGATAAAAAGGATACTCCCCCAAGCGATAGACCGGCACGGAGAAATTCTTTCCGTTTCCATTAATTTCTATATCAACCCTGAAAAAACCCAGGAGATAGAGAAAGCCCTCAAGGAAAAAAAGGAAATACTCCGCTCCATGCTGGTAGTGAAAGAAGCGCTGTCGGCTCCTAAACCGATAAGAAAGAGAATCAAAGAAGAACCTCAAAAAAAGGTCGAATTAAAAGACATTGAGGATAAAATAAATGAAATCCTCAAAGAAGAATAACCACATATGAATTTTAACAAGGTAATCATAGTCGGAAACTTAGCTTCCGATCCGGAAGCAAGAACAACCCCTTCTGGTCAGCAGGTCTGCAATTTCAGAGTTGCCACCAACAGGGTTTGGAAAGACAGGAATACCGGAGAACAGCAGAAGGAAACCGAGTTCCACACGGTAGTCGCCTGGGGAAAGCTGGCTGACATAGCTTCGAGATTTTTAACCAAGGGAGGGCTGGCCATGATAGAAGGGAGGCTGAGAACCAGGTCATGGCAGGATCAGACCGGAAATAAAAGGTTCAGGACCGAAATAGTGGCTGAAACTCTCCAGCTTGGACCCAAGGGAGTTAAATCGAGTTCAGGCGAAAGGCCGGCTACAGAAGAAAAAGACAACATTCCCGTCATTGAGGAGGGAAACGACGAGATAGACGTTAAAGATATACCTTTCTAAAAACATGGATTGCTACTTTTGCAAGAAAAACATACAAGAAATAGACTTCAAAGAAACGGATATTCTCCGCCGCTTTATTTCCAGTCTGGGAAAGATAAGGCCAAGGAAAAAAACCGGGCTTTGCGCCAAGCACCAGAGAAAACTGTCCTCTGCGGTAAAGAGGGCCAGAAACCTGGGGCTGCTTTCTTCCACTAGAAAGTAAAAAAATACACCCCACACCCTTTGGAATATTTACTGCCCCGAGAAGGAGCAGAAAAACCATCGAAAGGTGCGGGGTGTATTTTTAAAAAAGCTATTGTTCTCTTATTTCTTTATTTACAGCCGCTTCTATCTTTTTAACGACAGCGGGATTTTCTTTTAGAAACTTTTTGGCTCCCTCAACACCCTGGCCGATTTTTTGGTCTTCAAATTGGAACCAGCTGCCAGACTTTTTGATAATCTCTGTTTTCAGGGCCGTATTGAGAAGATCGCCCAGCCGGGAAATTCCCTCGTTGTAATATATGTCAAATTCAGCGGTTTTAAAGGGAGCAGCCACTTTGTTTTTAACTATCTTCGCCCTCACTCTGGAGCCCACGATGCTTTCCCCCTGCTTGATTTGAGCTATCCTCCTTAAATCTATCCTGACAGAAGAATAGAACTTCAAGGCCAGCCCGCCGGGCGTGGTTTCAGGATTGCCGAACATAACTCCGATTTTCATCCTGGTTTGATTCAAAAAAACAACGGAAGTCTTGGTTCTCGCAACTACGCTGGCTAGTTTCCTCAGAGCCTGAGACATAAGCCTTGCCTGCAGCCCTATATGCTGGTCCCCTATTTCTCCCGCTATTTCGGCCTTCGGTGTCAGGGCAGCTACAGAATCAATAACAATAACATCAAGCTCTCCCGACATAACCAAGGTTTCCACTATCTGAAGGGCTTGCTCTCCGGAATCGGGCTGGGATATTAAAAGGTCCTCAACGTTAACCCCTATCCTCTTGGCGTAATCGGGGTCCAAAGCATGCTCGGCGTCAACGAAAGCAGCCACTCCGCTTCTCTTCTGGGCTTCAGCGCAAATGTGCAAGGCTAAGGTACTCTTGCCGGAGCTCTCCGGTCCGAATATCTCAATAACCCTTCCCCTAGGGACTCCTCCCACTCCCAAGGCCAGATTAAGGGAAATAGCTCCCGTTGGAATAACGTCAACGTCAACCGCCCGGACATCCCTGAGCTTCATTATGGCTCCCTCTCCGAACCTTTGCTTAATTTCATCGACCGCCTCCTGGAGGTCTATTTTTTCTTTTTTGACTTCTTTTTTCTTGGGCATATTCGTTGATTATATCACAGTTATATCTTCTGCCAATCGCCGTTTTCGGCGGGCTCTTCGCCCCCGGAGCTTCCGATAATCTCGCGGGGCTTGGCTCCCTCGCCGGGGCCTACCACTCCTTTTTCTTCAAGCATATCTATTAACCGGGCGGCTCTGGCATACCCCACCCTCAACCTTCTTTGAAGCAGAGAGGCTGATGCCTTCTTTGATTCAATTACAACTTTTTTAGCCTCTTCGTAAAGGGGGTCGTCTTCTCCTCCCATGAAATCCATGGCGCCGCCGTTTTCAAGAGTCTTTTCCAGGCTTTCCGTTAAGTCTTCTTTTTGGGAATCGGAGGTTACTTCGGGATTTTCTTCAGTCTCCTCGGCAGTTGATGGATTTTCAGTTCTAACGTATTTAACTACTTTTCTCACCTCCTTATCGGAAACATAAGCTGCTTGGGTTCTCTTGGGCTTGGATATTTCAGCGGAAAGGAAAAGCATATCCCCTGCTCCCAGAAGCTTTTCTGCTCCAGCGGTATCCAGAATAGTTCTGGAGTCCACCTGGGAGGCCACCTGGAAAGTAATCCTGGAAGTGATATTGGCCTTAATGAGACCGGTAATAACCTCTACAGACGGCCTTTGAGTGGCTAAAATCAGATGGATGCCGACGGCTCTGGCCATTTGAGCCAGCCTGACAATGGCTGCCTCTATTTCCCTGCCACGAGACGCCATTAAATCAGCCAGCTCGTCGACTACCAGGACTATATACGGCATCATCTCATTTCCCTGTTTTGCCATAATTTCGTTATAGGATTTGATATCCCTGGCTTTGGCCTCGGAAAGAACTCCAAACCTTCTTTCCATCTCTCCTATCAGCCACTTGAAGGCGTTGACCGATTTCTGGGCGTCGAATATAACCGGCGTTAAAAGATGGGGCAAATCATTATAGACGGGAAATTCCACCCTCTTTGGGTCTATCAGTATAAGCCGCAGGGTTTCGGGAGAATTTTCATACAAAAGAGTGGTAATAAGGGTATTCAAGCAAATGGTTTTACCGGTACCGGTAGAGCCGGCCACCAGCAAGTGAGGCATTTTAGCCAAATCGGCGAAAACAGGAGAACCGGCAACGTCCCTGCCCAAAGCCAAAGTAAGGGTTGAAGCTGAATTCTGGAAGCGCTGATGCTCGAGAAGGTTTTTCAGCCTGACTACGGTTCGATTGCTATTAGGCACCTCTATTCCCACCAAAGGACGGCCGGGAATGGGAGCTTCTATCCTGAGCGGATGGGCCGCCAAGGCTAAAGATAAATCGTTGCTTAAAGAAGTTATCCTGGTTAGTTTCACTCCTTCGGCGGGCTTTAGGGTGTATTGGGTAACCGTCGGCCCTATATTAACCTCGGACATCTCAACCTGGATATCGAAATTCTGGAGGGTTCTTTTGATAATTGCGGAGTTTATCCTTATGTCGCCGGCAGTCGGCACTCCCTTGTCGCTCTCCAGCATATCCAGGGGAGGAAAATTGTAATCCTGAGCCAGCCTGCTTTCGGTTCTGGGCTTTAACTCCAGCTCCTGGGAGTTCTTTTCCTCTTGCCGCGGCTTCTCTGCCTGAGGTATGGGCTCCAGGGATTTAACTTTGAATTTAGGCCCGAATATTTTCCTTATAGAAGGCCCATCTCCCCCGTCGGCTGTTTTAATTTCTACCTCTCCATCGTCTTCTTCATCCTTCTCGCGAGGCTTGTATAAGAACTGCCAGAGAATTGCCAAGCCCACCAGCATAAGAGCGGCAAATACCAGCTGGGTGGCAATGGCCCCGAAAGCTTCGAGCAGGGGCCAAGAGGCCAGATATCCGACCCAGCCTCCCCGCCTCAATTCATGATTGAAAACTTCAAAAGTGCCGCTAAGCCCGACGGTTAAGAGGATTAAAGACAAGGCTACCGGCCACTTGTTTTTATATTTAAATCCGAACAAAGCCAGCCCTCCCAATATCAGGAAAATCGGTATTGCGAATCTCGCCTTGCCGAAAAGAAAAACCAGAATGTCTATAAAAAGCTCTCCCCCTGCTCCCGCCAATTCGAAAAACGAAAGGAAGACTATTACCGCAATCACGAATAAAACAGCGGCCCAAATCAGCCTTTTTATCTCATCTGGCAGGGCAAAACGAGAGGCGAGCTTTTCTTTACGGGGCGCCTGCCTTTTTTGATTTTGCTTCTTTTTCTTTCTAGCCATTTACTTTTACTGATTATATTTTACCACGCCATTCACCCGAAATCAAAATAAAAAAACGTCGAGGAACGACTGTTTTGTGGTAATATTCTTAATTACTGAATAGTGTTTTTTCTTTAAATTTTTCTATATCTTTCGGCAACAAAAGCATAGATAGATAGGCGTATTTTTGTATACCGAGCGATGGAGCGTGAGCAAAACCCACGTATTCGAGTTTCTTCCTTCTGTATTTTATATATTTAATCGCGGGGATTAAATCTGTATCGGAACTAACCAGAATAGCCGTGTCATAGTATTCATCTACTGCTCCTATCACCAGATCAACTGCAATCTTCACGTCTGTACCCTTCTCTTTATATACTCCTTTGACCGGCATAATCCTGCCCCTTTTAACTATAAAGCCGTCTTTTTCTATATTAGTGAAAAATTTTTGCTGCCCTTTGACCAATTTTTCGCTTTTTGGTGTACCGTCAATGTTTCTGAAAACGCCGGTATAATATCTCCTAGATACACACTCTCTGTCTCCGACCAAATAGTCAATAAAATCTTTAAAATTAAATTTAGTGCCTCTGGGAAAATTTATCTCTTTATCCTGTAAATAATTATAAAAATTGCTTCCATCTATATAGACGGCGACTTTTTCTTTTTTATCCTCAAAATTATTCATATAATTAATTATAGAATAACCGATAATAAAAAACTACCCTTGCCGAAGCAGGGGTAGTGTTCATAGTACTTATATATTACTCCGTCTGCTATTTTTGTCAATAGAGGACGTGTGGATAACTTATTTCTCCTCCTGGAACCCCGTTCCCGAAGGTATCAGCTTTCCGATAATAACATTCTCCTTCAATCCCCTCAGCTTGTCTTCCTTGCCCTCGATAGCTGCTCTGATAAGCACTCTGGAGGTTTCTTGGAAGGAGGCTGCCGAAAGGAAGCTGTCTGTAGTCAGGGAAACTTTTGATATTCCCAGGAGTATCGTCTGGAAAGTCATGGGTTCTTTCTTTTCTTTTTTCAGCTTCTCATTTTCTTCAAGAGCTCTGGCCAGTTCCATAACCTCGCCGACGCTGTAAGAGCTGCCTCCGGCATCTTTAATTCTTATCCTGGAAAACATCTGGCGGACTATGACCTCGACGTGCTTGTCGTGGATAACGGCTCCCTGGGTGGCATAAATCTTCTGAATTTCCTTAACGATATATTTCTGGGTTTCTTCCTTGCCCACCTGCTTGAACAGCTCTTTTAGGTCCAAATGGCCCTCGTAAAGCTGCTGGCCCTTTTTGACCTCATCTCCCTTTTCCACCCACAAGGCTTTCTTGGAGGGAGCTTGATATTCCACTATGTCTTCTTTCTTTTTCTTGCCCTTCTGGTCGGATCCTTCATCCGGCTTGATTCTAATCATCTTTTCGGGAGTGATTTCTATAACCTTGCCGTCCACCTGGGAAATAGCGGCCTTACCTGCCGGAATTCTGGCTTCAAACACTTCTTCCACCCTGGGAAGACCTTGAGTAATATCGCCGCCTCCGGCCACTCCTCCGGTGTGGAAAGTTCTCATGGTAAGCTGCGTTCCCGGCTCTCCAATGGCTTGAGCTGCCACAATACCCACAGCTTCTCCTTTTTTGACCAGCTGGTTGTTTCCCAAATCCCATCCGTAGCATTTCTGGCAAACACTGCCGGGAGTCTTGCAGCT
>JAQUTZ010000012.1 GCA_028694095.1 Minisyncoccota bacterium
ATAAGAAGCCTTCATTCTTTCATTGTACAACAAAAAGCCGCCCTTTTCGGCGGCTCTTTGATAACGTCTGGAAAGATTTCCGGAAATCTTTCAACTTTAGGCTTTGCCCATTATTCGGAACATTTTGGTTCCGCATTTGGGGCACTTGCCGGTCATGGCTTTTCTCTTAACTCCTCCTTTGCCCTTCATCTCAACTTCTTTGGCGTCAGCCATTTCCCTTTTTGCTTTGCATTTAACGCAATAGGCTTCCATGATAGAAATTGTTTAATTACAAATTCAACCGACCTTTGCCCTGTTAAGTGATTTTACTTTATAAAGCTGCTGTAGAACAGTATTTAACAGGGTTCACTTTTCCACAGCCTTATTTTAGCTTAAATTACCCTTAAACTCCAGTCAAGCGAAAAATAAAAGCGCCTCTCCCTAAAGAAAGGCGCCTTTAAAATTTAATGTGCGTAATGGAGGAACACTTTACCTCCGCAGTAAGGGCAAGTGCTGAAAGAGGAATGATTTTTGAAAATCGCTTCTGCTATTAAGTTGAATAGGCGCTTAACTTTGTCTTTGCAGTTGCGGCAGTATTTTTCCTGCAGCAGATCGCCGCAAGCCGGGCAGTATTTTATTCTCGATTTATTCAGCTTCGCAAAGCCGTTCCCCTTCGATACCTGAAATTCCTCTTTGCAGTCTTCGCATTTATAAAGATAGTTTTTTGGCAATTTTCCCCCTCAATCGGTAATATTTTCCGAATATGGAAATCTTGAATTCGGAGGCCCTCTAATCAATCCGACTTCCTCCTTTATTTTAATGTGCGAATATCAATAATTTATCCTAAAACCAAGCTTTTTGTCAACTAAGAAACTTCTTTAAGATTTTAAAGTCCCGCTTAAGGGCCTCTTTCATATTGGCGTTATACACGGCAACGGCCGGATGATATAGGGGGATTAAAACAAAAGAGTCGGTCTTGAACATCCTGCCCTTAATCTTGCTTATTCCCCTTATTTCATCTTTAAGCCCGTATTTTTCAAAAATGTAAGACGTGGAAAAATTTCCCAAAGTACAAACGACTTTGGGCTTGATTGCTTTGATTTGCTTATCCAAATAGGGCGTGCAGGCCTCTATTTCTTCCGGCTTGGGATTTCTGTTTTCGGGAGGCCTGTCTTTAAGCAAGTTGGTAATATAAATATCGCCCCTTTCTATTCCTATCGAGGCTAAAAGCTCGTCCAAAACCCTGCCGGCCGCCCCGCAAAAGGGACGGCCGGTTTTAGCTTCGTTTAAGCCCGGAGCTTCTCCAATAAAGATAATATCGGCTGAATGGCTGCCCTCTCCTATGACGGGGCAGTATCCGTTTTCCTTTCTGTAGCGGGAAAGCGGGCACTTTCGGCAAGCCAAAACTTCTTCTTTGATTTTTTTCAATTCGTCCATTTTAAGTGGCAAGCCAGCCTCCATCTACTACCACGGTGGAACCGGTCATGTAAGAAGCGGCGTCTGAGGCCAGGAATAAAACGAGGTTAGAGACCTCTTCGGGTTTGCCCATTCGGTTCATCGGTATTTTAGCTAGGGTCTGCTTAAGCAAGTCGGGATTGTCCTGTGCGGCTTCTGACATTGGAGTTTCAATGGCTCCCGGAGAAACGGCATTAACTCTGATATTCTGCCCTGCCAGTTCAACTGCCAAAGTCTCAGTGAAAGCCACCACCCCGCCTTTAGAGGCACAGTAGTGGGCCAATCCGGGCATTCCTCCTCCGACTTGTCCCATTTCCACGGAAGCGATATTGACTATCGAGCCGCCCTTTTGCTTAATCATTTCCTTTACGGCCGCCTGGGCGCAGAGGAAATACCCCTTAAGATTAACTTCCATCATTTTATCCCAGTCCTTTTCGGTCATCTCCACAAACGGTTTAAAATCGACTATGCCCGCGTTGTTAACGAGGATATCGAGCTTGCCCCATTTGTCGACTGCCGCCTGAACCATCTTATCCACCTCTTCTTTGCTGGTAACGTCGCATTTTACGGCAATCGCTTCTCCTCCGCTCTTTTCTATCTCTTTTACCACTCCTTCGCACTCTTCCTGAGATATGTCGGAAACCACGACTTTGGCTCCGGCTCCAGCAAAAGCTAATGCGTGAGTTCTTCCCATTCCCCTCCTGGCGCCTGTGATTATGGCAACTTTGTTTTTTAGATCCATATAAAAAATATTCTTGTTAACCGACCTTTTATTCTCCAATTAATTTTATCACAAACATCAAGGATATGCCTAGCGCGAATATCAAAAAATAAAGGAGGGATTCGGGAACCGCAGCTTTCTTCTTAATTTCCGGGATTAAATCCGAAGAAGCGATATAGATGAAATTCCCGGCTGCGAAGGGAAGAAGAAAAACAATGGATTGTCCGATACTCTCTGCTAAAAAGAATCCCGCTACTCCTCCCAAAATAACGGTACTGGCGGAAACGAAATTAAGCAGAAGGGCTTTAGTTTTTTTAAACCCTCCGTAAACTAGTATCCCGAAATCCCCTATTTCTTGGGGAATTTCATGAAGGGCCACCGCCAAAGCGGTAACTACGCCCACCGGCCAGGCAACAACAAAGGAAGCGGCAATAATTATTCCGTCGATGAAATTATGCACTGCGTCGGAAACCAGCACCAAATAGGAAAAAGGCATAATTTCAGGATGGGCCTTTTGGTGATGATGGTGCCATTTTATGAAATTTTCCAGGATATAGAAAACCACGAAGCCCAAAATAGCGTAAAGAAAAACCGTTACAGACTTTTCTTCTCCGACCATTTCAACCGCTTCAGGCAAAAGATGCAAAAAAGCTCCGCCGATAAGAGCGCCGGCTGAAAAAGAGACTAAAACTAAAAGCAGCCTGTCTAAAAGCTTTTCCTTTAAAAACAAAGCAAAAGCCCCTATAAGAGCTATCAAGCTGATGCAAAAAGTACTGATGAGGATATAAAATAGGGGGCTCATTTTATAATATCCGCCAGTTTTTTATCTTTTTGAATAACCGTTATCTTAATGCCCATCCCTTCGGCGTTTTCTCTTGCGCCTTCGCCGATCGATTTGGTTATTATCTCATCGGGCTTAACAGACCTAACCATTCTCATCCCCCATCCCTGCTCCGGGCTGAAACTAGGATTGCTTATCGTTTCTTTATGGACTATCTTGCCATCTTTTTTATCTATTATCAGATACTCGGGAGCGCCGAAGTCTTTATAAATCTCGTTATCTTTAACTGGAATCGCTATCCTGTAGCCTTCTTTTGGAGGACCAATTTCTTCTATAAAGCCTCCCCTCTTCTGCCTGAACCTGAATCTTCCCGCGCCCCTTCCGAATCCGGACCACTCCGGCTTAATTGCCCCCTCCTTTAAATTATGGCTCTCAAGCTTAACGACAACGTATTTAAGCTCGCTTATATCAGCTAAAAGCTTGTCCTGGAGTTTTTTGGAAATGGTTTCCGCCTCGTCCAGCTTCATACGCGGGTCAAAGCCCAGGGACAGCTCCCCGAAAACTGCCGGTCCTATTTTTTTAGTCTTCACGTCGTCCAGGGGAATCTTCATATCCTGACAAACCTTCTTTATTTTTTCTTCGGTTCTAACATCCCTTACGCCCACTAAATTATCCGAAACCTCTTTGCCGATACCCAAGCTTTCTTTTAATATATATATTCCTATGAGTATGGCTAAAATGCCGTCGGCCGCAGGAAAGAATCTTATTAAAAATAATCCCGCCAAGACCCCTACTGAAGATATGGCGTCGGCCCGGGAGTGCTTGGCGTCCCCTATTAATGCCAGGCTCTCTCCCTCCTTCCCGTAACGGAACTTAATCCTGGCCATCACTTCGTTGATAACGATTGAAGCTATAACGACCGCGTACCCCCACATATTAATATCAACCTCCTCCGGAGAGATAAGCTGGGTTATTCCTTCATAAATAATCCAGCCGCCGGTAACCGCAAGAAGCAAAGCCACAATCAACCCGGCCAAAGTCTCTTTCGCGTAATGACCGTAAGGATGCTTTACGTCAGCCGGTTTTTGAGAAGACCTGATGCCCAGAAAAGTAACGAACGAGGAAAGAACGTCCAAAGTGGAATGGATTCCGTCGGCTATAAGGGTGGCGCTGTTGGATAGAAGCCCGACAAAAAGCTTGCTCGCTCCCAAGAGCACGTTTACAAAAGTACTAATTATGGAAACTTTTTCCTTATCCATTATTTAATTCTATCACTATGGCCCTAAAAGCCAATTAAGTAATAAGCTCCGAAGAAAAAGAGAATGATCGCCTCAATCAAAGTAATCCAGGTAACGTATTTGTTTTGGGTAATCCAGAGTTTCATATTCAAAACCGCCACCAAAAAGACGATAACCTCGTCCAGCATATAGAAAAAGACGAAAAGGGCTATATAGGAAAGATAAGACAAAGAAGAAAGTCCGGCGTTGGCTAAAATTCCGGCAAAAACAACGGGCACTGCCGCCGAACAGGGAAACTCAACCACGGTAATCAGCCCGGCAAAAAACAAGACCGTCAGGAATATAAGAAAGATATTCCTTTTTTGCTTGAAGGACTCCTCCAGCCTTCCGGAAAACTTTGAAATAAGCTTATTTCCTGCTCCCATTTCGCAAGTCGGTCCGTACTTCTTAAACTTAATAAACTGCTTTAAAAAATACGCGCCCCCTGCCGCTGCCAGCAATCCTATGGTAATTTCCATAGCCCTTAAGTAAGGGGCCATGAAAGAAAATAGCTTGTACCAAAAGCCTATAAGCAGCCCGTAAACCAAGGCGGTGGTAAGAATAAAAGTCAATCCGAAGATAATAATTTTGCTCCTAGAACCTAGAGATAAAACCAAAGCCAGAATTAATATCAACGCCCCCAAAGAGCAAACGTTAAATCCGTCTAAAAATCCCAGAACGGCGGCCAAAGCCGGCAAAGAATAATCCCCGGCGTCAATCTCCCCAATGATTGGCAAGCTTATTTTATTCCCATTTTCAGATTCATTTTCCGCGTTCCCCAACTGCCTTTGTATGGACGATTCTATCCGCCCTCCGACACTATCGTCGAACCCGAGAAAAAATTCGTCTCCCATAAAGGTTATGGGGACCAGGCCTAAATACCTTTCCGTACCGTATTGCTCATTCAATTCTAAATATAAATCGCGATAGTCATTATCGGTTATCAGATGACGGTTTATTGTCAGCCCGGGATATTCGCCTTCTATTTTATCCAGAAAGGCGTTCTCAGCTGCGCAATGCGGGCAGGTTTCGCTGTAAAAGAAAAACATCTCAAGCTGGTCTTCTTGAGCCGAGGCAAAACCGGCGCCAAACAAAAAAAGCGCGGAAAACAATAAAGCTGAGATGCGTTTTTTATTCAGAAAAAACATCATTGATAATATTAACAGGAAAACCGGCCCCTGTACATTAAGAACTAATGTTCCGGATTTTCCGGTATTCAAGATAAGAATAGAGAAAAGTATAAAAAGCTGCAAACAAAACCGGGCCCATAATAAAGGCCATGGCGTATTCCTCGAAGGCCAGCCCGAGGAGGGCTATGATGCCGGCTGCCTTAAAAAGCCGGCCCCCCAACCGATGGGTCTTATCCCAAACCTCTTCGCTGCTCATCGTCCAGGGCGTTCTGATTCCAACAAACCAATTCCTTTTGGCGTTTTCAATCATTACTCCGCAATAATAAAAAAGGACGGCCATGGAGGGAATCATAAAAAGAGTAAAGTTGAAAGTTTTCCCTAAATTCCAGGCAATAGTTAAACCGTAGATATACAGAAAATAAAGGCTGAAAAGCACAATGAATCCGTCGAAATACTTCCTAAACTTTTCGATATTGCCCTTTAGAGGGTCTATTTTGGGAATTATTGCGAGAAGAAGGAAAACCCCTAAAAGGATGAAGGGCAGTAAAAATGCCCCCCAAAATTTAGACATATAGCCGTCCACTTCTCCTTGGTCGTTCCAATGAGATGCCATTCTATCCGGCAACTGAGGATAAAAATAGGCGCCGGCAGCGAAAGATAATAAAATAATGAAAATAACCGCTAAATAACTCTTTTTCATTTTCGTTTAATAAGGGTAATAATTGTCCCCACCATTCCGACCACAAAAAGCGCCGGGAAGACTATTACGGCAAGAATAAAGAAAAACGGCTCATCTCCCAATCCGGTCCTTTCCCAAAAATCCTGGCCGAGCAAGAAAGTCATTATGCCGTAAATAAAATTGTGCAAAAGTATGCTTAGAAAAACTCCTGTTGCCGAGGAGGCGGTTAATATAAGAAACTTCCTGGAACGTCCGCCGCCGCCTTTTTTCAATAGCGCATAAAGAAGAATCAAACCAAGAATGAGGAAAACAGCAAAAGGAGCAAGGAACCAGAAAGAACCCCTGAATATTTCTCTTAAGGGCGGACAGAAGAAGATGGCTATTATAAAAGCGAAGTTAGCCGCCAGCAGCCAGAATATTTTTATAACGTGGTTTTTCATCTTTTTTTATTATAACACAAAAGGGCGCTGATGACGCCCTATTTTTTAATTTTTCCGAAGGCTACGCAATATTTATGTTTTGCCCTACCTGCAATCTCGTCAGCTTTTTTGACCTTTCTGGCGTTCAGCTTTCTGAACCCCAGCGTCCGATAAAACTTATTATTCCAGAAAAGAGTCAAAGCTATAACGATCTCCCCTTTATTAACGTATCCATCAAAAGCGATATTTATCAAAGCTCTGCCGATGCCCTGCCGCCTTTTTTCTTTGATAACGGCCAGCGACTGAAGATATACCTTCTTGCCCATTTTTTCCAAGGCTAGGCAGCCGACTGCTTTTCCGTTTTCCCTCGCTATCAGCGTTCGTTCGGCCTCGGACAGGTATTCGGAAGAAAGCTTGGAAGACTTTATTAAAAATTCCACCAGTTTCATCTCGCTTGCAGCGGCTTCTTCTATCGATAGCTGCTCCATAACGGCATTCTCCTTTAAAACGTGCTGTTTTAAGAATATCTGTTTTCCCGGTAAAATCAAGGCTCCCGCTTGGGCCCCGTAATGTCCGCTTCGTTGCTGTAGCCGGCCTGTTCGTAGGTACCCCGGTAATCGACATCATCTGAAAGCTCTATTCTAGTCAGCCACTTTACCCATTTATAGCCCCACTTCTGTTCGGCCACCACCTGGAAAGGAAACCCCTTCTCCGGAGACAAAACCACGTCATTTATTTTGTAGGCCAGCAGAATGTCGTTGTCGGAAATAAAGTCCAGCGGCAGAGAACTGGTAAAGCCGTCCTCGGCGTGAAAGATGGCTATCTCAGCTTCCGGCTTGGCACCCGCCAATTCTAACAGGTCTTTCAGCAGCACCCCCTCCCAGAGAATCTTGGCGCTCCAGCCGACCACGCAGTGTATGTCCACAACCTTTGAATAATGCTGACTGTCGAGCACGTCCTCGTAAGTCAGGCTCAGGGGGTTATCCACTAATCCGTCTATGGTTAAGCGGTAATTATCAGCGCTTATGTACTGCGGCCCGCTTATGGAAACCTCCCTTAAATCATCAACGGAAGACAGTCTTTCTCCCTGATATTCCCTGACTTCGGCGTCCGAAAGCCTTATCGTCCCGCTTTGCTCCCTTAAGTACCAAGCCAAAGCCAGAGCCAAAGCCAGGAAAAGAAGCAGGAGTAAATACCGTAATTTTATATTCCCTGGAGAGAAAATCTTCAGAAAACGGCTGAGCGCAGGGTTGCTTTTTTTCATTGTTTTTTGGACTTAAATTTTAAAGCGACCGAATTAATACAATATCTTTTGCCCGTAGGTGGAGGGCCGTCATTAAAAACGTGGCCGAGATGCGACTGGCAGCGGGCGCAAAGAACTTCTGTGCGGACCATTCCTCCCGACCCGTCTTCCCTGTATTCCATATTTTCCTGATTAACGGGTTCGAAATAACTGGGCCAGCCGGTTCCAGATTCGAATTTTGTTTCCGATTTAAAAAGAGGCAAATCGCAAGCGGCACAATGATAAATGCCCCTCTCCAACTGCTTTTCCGAGGGACATGTGAAAGGCGCTTCCGTCCCCTTTTCTCTCATAACGCGATACTGCTCTGGAGTAAGTATCTTTTTCCACTCTTCTTCTGTTTTGCGTATTTTTTCCACCATATTTTAGGGAAACAACCCTATGCGGAGCAAACTCCCCCCTTTCCTTTTGCGTAATATTTCTGATGGTATTCTTCCGCCCTCCAGAATTTCCCAGCAGGAATTATTTCAGTCACCATTGGACTCTCGTACTTTCCAGACCTGTTAAGCGCTTCCCTTTCCTCCAACGCCAGCCTTTTTTGTTCCGGCGTGTGATAAAAAATTATTGAGCGATAATTACTCGCGACGCCGGAACGGGCGGGATTATGAATACTCCAAAAAATGTCCAAAAGCTTCTGGTAGCTGACCTCGTCAGGATCGTATTTTATTCTCACCGATTCAGCGTGTCCGGTCTTTCCGGAAGAAACCTCTTCGTAGGTTGGATTCTTTGTAAAGCCGCCGGCGTAGCCGGCTTCAGTTTCCGCGACACCCGAAACCCTTCTAAAAGCCTCTTCGACTCCCCAGAAGCATCCTGCGGCAAAAGTAGCTTTTTCTAATTTTTTAGCCTCCATTTTTTATCCAACCAAGCGGCCGACAGCGACGCCGAGAGCGACGGCCAGGCCGCCCACTAAAAATATTCTTAGTCCGCTTTTGAAAATATTAACGCCTGTCATTTTTCCGCTGACCAAACCCAGCGCAAAAAGAGCAAACAAAGAAAGGGAAACTGAAATCCATAAAGCCGACGAGGCTCCCGTGAATATGTAAGGAAAGATAGGTATGAATCCGGCAAAAAAATAGGAAAAGAACATTATTGACCCGTTGATGAAAGAATGTTTTATATGAGAGACTCCGTCTCCCATATACTCCTCGGTGGAACGTTCTGAAAGAAAACTTCCCGCAGCCATGGAAAACGCTTCAACGAAAATAAGGACCACTCCCGCAAGAAGGATATCGGCCCGGCTGAGGCCGGCAATATTAATTCCCGACAAAGCCCCTACCGTTGAAACTAAGCTGTCTTCAACGCCGAATATAAAGTTGCGCATTCGGCCGGCAAACAATTTCCTGGAAGGACGCAAGCTGATCATTTAATGTATTCTTAATGTTGAAAAAATACGGGGATTCTCAGCTCATCGGCATTCTCCGGTAAACCCGAGGGATTATCCTTCTCCAGCACCAGGGTGCCCTTTTTTGTATCAGGAGAAATAAAATTCAGTTCGGCCGTAAAAGGAACGAAGTCTTCTGTCATCCACTCTTCTTGGGCTTGGGCGTAATGCTGGGCTATGACTTTTCCGTTTCCGTCCAGCAATTTTATGGGAAAAGTCGCTTCAAAAAACCAATATCCCCTCGCTTCCCCCTCGATAAGCAAAGGGCTGGCAACGGAATAATTCGGCCTCGGGGTATTCACCCTTATTAAATCGGACTTCTCAATCTCATTCCCGATATCTTCGGTAAAAGTCTCTCCCTCGGGAACACGGCACTGCCGGGGATAGCTTTCCATAACGGGATATCCGGCCTCCGCGCATTCTTCAAAGTTATTGATATCCTGAACCTTGGGCCCTTCTTCTGCCGGCTGATAGAAGAAAAGATAATAAGCTGCCGCTCCGGCAATAATTATAATAAATACGATCCAGAAGATTATTTTTTTCATATTCCTTTATATTATTCTATCAAAATTACAATCAGCTAGCGATTATCCTACTACTCCACGGGGTAGCCGGCCGCAACCCAAGCGCCGTATTCCCCCTCTAATCTGTATACATTGGTAAAACCGGCGTCTATCAGCTTTTGGGCGCCGGCCCTTGAAGCGCTCTCAATGTGGCAGTAAACCAAATATTCCCTATCTTTATCCAGTTCGGGTATAGCTGCATCCAGCGAACCGTCCCCTACGTAATAATTCACTGCTCCGGGTAAATGGCCCTGGCTGTAGCTGGGCGAAACGTCTATTACTACCAGTTCGGGCCTGGTGTCTATTAACTCTTTAGCTTCAGCCGGAGAAACGTCCACATAACCGGCCTCCTGCTCTTCTTCCTGCGACTGGGTGGAGTCCCCCTCGGGCGAAGCATCCGGAGAAGGAGACAGCCAGTACCACACTCCAACGACAGCTATTATTAAAATGATTACCCAAAATACTTTCTTTAACATAATAGTTATTTAAATAATAAAAGCGACTTTATTCTATTATAGCAGAAAGCCGCCCTTAAGGGAGGCGGCTTTCTAAGGCATGTTATTAATATAACTACATTTGTTTCTTCGGCTTCATAAAGCCGGCGAAAATCAAATATAGCGCTGAAAGACCGACCAGATCGTAAACCACCTTTGAGGTGGCAGACATGTCGCCGAACAAAGCGGCAACCAAGTCATACTCCATTAATCCGACCAGCCCCCAGTTGAAACCCCCGACGATAACGAGGATCCAAGCAATAGTTTTTATTAATTTCATATTGAAATAAAATGGGCTTCCTCCGACCTTTAATGCATTATACAGGAAAATCAAAAAAACAAGTAACGCCGGCAAAATAAAATCGGGCCCGATGAACGAGCCCGATCGTATTTCCTTAAATGACCTTATATGCGCTGAACGTTCAGTGCGTTGGGTCCTTTAGGAGAGTCACCCTTTTCAAAAGACACTTTGTCTCCCACTTTGAGTTCTTCAAAGCTTACGCCCTGAAGCTCATTTCTGTGGAAGAAAAGATCCTTATCCTCGCCGTCAACGGCGATGAATCCGAATCCTTTGTCAGTAAGGGTTTTGATAGTTCCTTCCATGACTTTTTTTTAAGCTTGATTAATGTTTTAAGGTTTTAACCTAAAGCCTAGTGCTCCCAATAAAATCGACTTATTTTTTTACTAGAGAACTAACTTACAGAAATAAGTCTAGCATAAAAGAGATAATCAGTCAAGCCCCTTTCATTCGGAAAGCATTTTTTGGGCCATATCGTCGTATACTTCGTCAATCACCGCTCCCGTAACTCTTCCGTTTTCCACCGTTACAATAATGGTATGAGGGGTAATCACCTGGGCCAATACTTGGCCGGTGCGGTCGCCGTAGCCCGCATGCCTTGATTCGAATTCGTAAACAAACTGGTAGCAATTATGGCAATCAGCCAAATCAAGAGCCAAAGCCTCTTGAAATTCCAAATTCATTCCGTCGAAGGTATAAGTCGGAGACTCTTCTTCAATCCATATTCTGGCTATTCCTCTGGAAATTTCTTCGGTATACAGATTCGTATATCCGCCCCTTTCAAAAGAGTCCACTAAATACCTTTCGCCGCTTTTCACCAGCTCCAGAGTTTCATTAAAATATCCCGTTCTTCCCAGCCCGGCATACTCCTCGTATATTCTAACTTTGATTTGGAATTTATCCTCAGCCAATCTTTCGGTATCCAGTATTTCAAAATCGGAAAGATGGGGATTAGATAATCCGATTAAGGGCAGGTCGCTTCGTAAAAGGTATTGTCCCCCTCCCTGCTGGGTAGTCCACTCCAAGGCTGCTTCCTGGTTTCTGTTAATTCTTTCTGCCATAAAAGAAGAGGCTGAAGTTTTCGCCAACTCTTCTTCAGCGGCATTCTCCTGGTGGGCCGGGAAAAGCTGGTAAGCTCCCCAAGTAATAAAGCCCAGGATGATAACGGCTAATATTCCTAAAATCGGTTTTAACATAAGATTTAATTAAGGCTGAAAAATATCTTCCGGTTCAAATTTTACCTCGTCGACTTCCGGAAATTGCAAGGCTGTAGCTTCAATCTGGAACCATAAAATTCCCACCCTGCAGCTTCCTCCTATGGTTTTGTTATTGGGGTCGTTAAAGGTTAAGGTGAGGATACCCTCATCCAAAACAGCCCCATCCAACTCAAATCCCTCCAGGGGATATTCAGTGGTAACCCCTTCAGCTTGAGCCGCTTCGGGAATATTGCCTTGGAGAAGTAAACGAATAGTATTTTCTATAATATTGTCCTTTGGTAAAACAACGGTAACCGGAACCAGACCATCCCTGCTGCACATAATATTCTCTTGTTCGTCTTTGTCATTTTCGGGATTGTAATAAAACAGCTGGACCTCCTGCATGTTGTTTTCCTCCTCCACCCCGAACCTTATTTCGCTAACCTCTACCATTCCCTCTGATTCGTATCCCTTCACTTCCACCCTCTCCCCTTCCTCTACGGTAAGAGCAGAACATTTCTTTTGCGCCTCTCCCTCAAAACATTTAGTTTTGCCGGTAAAATTAAGCACCACCGACAAAGCCGGGGCCCCGGGCTTCTCGTAGACAAGATACCAATTATCCGAGGTGTCGATAACGAGATTTCCCGTTTCAGAAAAGTTTATCTCTTTTACCTCCCCTTTTGAGGCAAAAAAGAAATAGTAAGCGCCGGCGGCTATCACGGCAATAACGATTATAAAAAGTAATGCTTTTTGCATATTTAAAAATTAAGGTTAATGCTTTTCCTTTTATTATTATACGCTAATACGCTTCTAAAAGTAACCGGTTCCTGTCGGCGAAATAAGAGAAAACAATTTCCATAATATTCTATTTTCTCTTGATTCTGATCGCCACAACGCCAAATTCATTTTCTTGTTCTTTGGTGAAAAATCTATAATAAACATTAACTGCTTCTTCAATATTATCTTTATCCGGTAAAACATTTTCAATACCTTCTTTTTCTATCATTTCCTTGAAACTCGGATAATTATTTTTTCCGACAACCTCAAATCGAACCTTATCTGGCTCTAACTCTAAAACATCCCCGACTTTAATTGAAGTGAATTTGCCCCTATTCAGCCTCCCTTCAACCGTTTTCTTTCCTTTTAAAACAAGAGAGCGGTAGGGCTCTTGAATGTTTAT
Organism: Minisyncoccota bacterium; assembly: GCA_028694095.1. Taxonomy (GTDB): domain Bacteria; phylum Patescibacteriota; class Minisyncoccia; order Minisyncoccales; family MHMH01; genus JACOYH01. The sequence goes on from JAQUTZ010000012.1 coordinate 12,854, forward strand.
TGAAAAAATATTCATAAGAAATAATTTAAAAAGTGGTAGTTATATGCTACCACTTTTTTACGGTTTAGAAAATTGCCATATCAAGGATAAACTCTGTGGAATCCGGCCTGTACTTCCCGGGTTTTTTATCGATTATAGAAAATCCAGAATGAAGGAAGAAATCCATGGCTTCCGGCTTTTTGTCGGAAACAGTTACTACCAAGCGGTGGTACCCTAAATCCTTTGCGACCCTCACGGCCTTAGCCAATAGTTTTTTCCCGCACCCAAGCCTCTTGTGTCCGTCAAAGACAAAAAGGGTTGATATTTTAAGATACGGTTTGTTCGGATTTATCTTGAGCGATAAAAATCCGGCTATTCCGTGCTCCGAATCGAGGACAAAGGCATGCTTATAGCCGTCCCCCGTGAACCATTCCCGCAACGACTTGCTTTGATCGCCATACAAAGGCTCAAGGACATTAACTGCCAAATCTTTAAGGATTCCATAATCTTCAACAACAACTCTTCTGATACTCATCTCAATCTCCTTATTATTTTTAATGTGCGATTTTTTATATTAAAGAATGACGTATTTTATAGATATTGTCAATATAAATAATCTTTTTTGGCGGAGAACCATAAACTCG
>JAQUTZ010000013.1:0-3067 GCA_028694095.1 Minisyncoccota bacterium
CTGGTTTTTTTGTTTGGGAGTATAAGCTATAATAAAATCAGATATCCACATATCGCAATTTCTTTTAAAAATGTTACAATAAGGGCAGATATGATTTGGAATCTCTTTAAATCCGGTCCCAGCAGCTTCATAGGAGTGGACATAGGAACTTTTTCCATTAAAGTCATCGAGCTATCTAAGCAGGGGAACAGAAGAAAGCTGGAAAATTACGGAGAAATACAAGCAGTGGCCCTTTATGAAAAGGCTTTTAGGACTTTTGAGAAAAGCACTTTGACTGTTTCAGAAGAAGACGTGGTCAAAGCCATAAAAGCCGTTCTGACGGAATCAGATATAAAGACAAACCAAGCCTCTTTTTCCATCCCGGATTTCTCCACTTTTTTCACCACTTTCGAGCTTCCGCCGATGACCCAGGAGGAAATTTCCCAAGCGGTCCAGTATGAAGCTAGGCAGCACATCCCCCTTCCCTTATCGGAGGTGACTCTGGATTGGCAAGTGGTGGAAGAAGGAGAAAAGAATCAAAAAGCAAAGCCTTTCAGGATTCTCCTGGTGGCCGTTCCCAACGAGGTGATAGGCCAGTATCAGCAAATAGCTCTTAATGCCAAGCTGGAGCTGGCCGCCATGGAAGCAGAGGTGTTTGCCTTAGCCAGATCTTTGGGAAGCCGCGAAAGGGAAGCGGGCGCAATATGCCTGATAGACATAGGGGCCAGGAGCACTACCGTCAGCATTGTTGACGGCGGAGTTCTCAAACTTTCTCACAGCTTTGACACTTCGGGAAACGATTTTACCAATGTTATTGCCAGGGGTATGGGACTGGATTACCCGAAAGCGGAAGAAATAAAAAGAAAGAAGGGCCTGAATGTCGACAATGACGGCGCCAGGTCGTCTCTCATTCCTTTGGTGGACCTTATTGTTGTGGAAGTGAAGAAAATAATCCAGAATTTCCATTACACGCAGAATAAAGACGTTAAAAAAATCATTTTGTCAGGAGGGTCGGCCCACATGCCCGGCCTTATAGAATATCTTGCCGAGGCCGCTAATACAAATGTGGAGATAATTAATCCTTTTGCCGATATTTATTACCCTCCAATATTGGAAGAAACATTAAAAGATATGGGTCCCAGCTATGCCATAGCTTTGGGCACCGCCCTAAGGGGATTTGAATAATTTATTATGGTGGACCTAATTCCAAAACGCGCGCGTAAGTCTCTGCCGTTCCAAAACGTCTTTTTCTATATCGCTTTGGCGGTTTTGATTTTAGCGGCGGGAGCCTACGCACTTTTAATTTATTTGGAAAGCCAGGCGTCGATAAATCTCCAAAATCTGGAAGGAGAGATTTCCCGGGTGGGCACTCCCGCCGAAAGACAGATGGAAAGAAGCGTTTTTTCAACGGAAAGGAAAATTAACGATTTTGCCACCATCATTGAAGCTCACCGGCGCCCTTCTAATATTTTCCCCTTCCTGGAAAGCGTTATCCATCCCCAGGTTTGGATGTCCGATTTTGAACTGACTATGGAAACTGATTTTCTCAAACTGAGCGGACAGACGCTTAATTTCCGAACGCTCGGAGAGCAGCTGGAGGTTTTAAGGTCGCAGCGCATGATTCAAGAAATACAGCTGTCCGACCTTTCTATAGGGGAGGGAGGACAAACGGAGTTTAATATAGGATTAACCTTGGATCCGGAAATATTTCAATAATATGTCAAAAATCTATCTTGCCATAGCTTTTATAGCCGCCGCTCTGCTCATCGGAGGAGTTCTCTTGTGGCCCAAGTATCAAAGCCTGAATATACTTAACGAAGGAATCAAGGTTAAAGAGCTGGAGCTTCAGTCAAAAACCGACTATTTCGACCATATCAGGGGGGTTTCTGAGCAGCTTGAAGAATATCAGGATCCTTTGTCAAAAATCAACAGCGCCCTGCCCAATGACGCTCTTTTGCCTTCCACTTTTAATTTCCTGCAGAATGCCGCCTCGCAAGCAGGATTGATTTTAGAAGAAGTGGCTGTGGGTTCGGTCGGCGTTTTCGGCCAGACCCAAGCAAGTCCCACCAAGCCCGCCGAGGGGCAGATTAAAACTGTAAGCCTGAATCTTTCCTTGGTCGGTTCGTATGTCTCGTTGAAGAGCTTTGTTTCTGAAATAGAAAATTCAGCCAGAATAATCGAAATCAGGAAAATAGCTTTTTCCTCTCCCGAAGAAGACGAAGAAGAAGACGCCTTCACTTTTTCCGTGGACGTTGTAACTCATAATTACTAAGCATATGGCTATTACTTTCACTCAAGAAAAGAAAAAACAAAGATACTTGATTTTGATTTTGGCCGTTATAATCCTGGCGGGACTGGGGATCGTCTGGTGGGGATTTTTCAGCGTTCCCTCGGAAGAGGCTGCCCCTCCTGCGCTGACGTTCAAAAAAGTTCAGATTAATTTCGATGTTTTAAACCGCGAAGATTTAAAAAACCTCGTGCCTTTCGAAAGAGTTCCCCCGTTTGAGGCAGAGGTCGGCAGAGAAAATCCCTTCCTTCGCTACTAAGGGTAAAAATTAAGAGTAAAAAACATGTCAATTCTTGACGAACTAGTTAAAAAAGGAACTATCGACAAAAATAAGGCGTCTTCTTTGGAATACGAGGCGAAGGTTTCAGGGAAAAGAGAGGAGGAAATGATAATGGAGGAGGGGATAATGCCGGAGAACGAGCTTTTCCAGCTGAAAAGCAAAATTTTAAAAATACCCCTCAAAACAGAAGTTCCCGAAGAAATATCTCCCGATGTTTTAAAGCTCATACCTCAGGAGTCCGCCAAATACTACAACATGATACCCATGAAAAGAGAGGGGAATGTTTTAGAGGTGGGCATGGTGTATCCCGAAGACTTGAAAACCAAAGACGCTCTTAAGTTTTTGGCCAGGCAGGGGAAATTCAAGTTTAAGGAATTTTTAATAACCCCGACTGTTTTTGAAAATATATTCAAGCACTACAAAACCCTGAAAAAAGAAGTAAAGAAGGCCCTGGAAGAGCTGGAAACGGAAATAAAGACGGAAGAGGTCGTGCCAAAGCGCCCGGTTAAAAAGGAGGAGTT
>JAQUTZ010000013.1:3167-13029 GCA_028694095.1 Minisyncoccota bacterium
TTTTTGAAAATATATTCAAGCACTACAAAACCCTGAAAAAAGAAGTAAAGAAGGCCCTGGAAGAGCTGGAAACGGAAATAAAGACGGAAGAGGTCGTGCCAAAGCGCCCGGTTAAAAAGGAGGAGTTTGCCAGAATGGCCGAAGAGGCTCCGATTACCCGGGTTGTAGCTGTGATTCTCAGGCATGCGGTAGAAGGCAAGGCTTCCGATATACATATAGAGCCCATGAAGAAAGAATTGAGGGTGAGGTTCAGGGTGGACGGCGTTCTTCAGACTAATTTGCTTTTGCCTTTGAAGATTCACCCGGCGGTTGTCGCCAGGGTAAAGATACTTTCCAATTTGAAGATAGACGAAACAAGAATACCTCAGGACGGAAGGTTTTCCACCAAGGTTGGCGGCAAAGACGTTGATTTCCGTGTTTCCACCTTTCCTACCACCTTGGGAGAAAAGGCCGTGATGAGGGTTTTGGATGCCAGCGAGGGAGTAAAAAGCTTTGAGGAGCTGGGCCTGGAAAGAAGAAACTACGACGTGCTGAACGCCGCCATCAAGAAACCCTACGGCATGATACTTTCGACCGGTCCCACGGGTTCGGGTAAAACGACGACTCTTTACGCCGTCCTGAATCTTTTAAATAAAGAAGGAGTAAATATTACCACCCTGGAAGATCCGGTCGAGTATTTTATAGAGGGGATAAACCAGTCTCAAGTCAGGCCGGACATAGGCTACAGTTTTGCCCAGGGATTGAGGCATATGCTGAGGCAGGACCCGGATGTAATCATGGTTGGTGAGATACGTGATGAAGAAACCGCTGCCCTAGCTACCCACGCTGCTCTGACCGGCCACATCGTATTATCGACCCTCCACACCAATAACGCTCTCGGAGTCGCTCCTCGTTTGCTGGATTTGGATGTAGCTGCCTTCCTTATCCCTTCCGCTCTAAGCCTGGCTATAGCTCAGAGGCTGGTCAGGGTTTTATGCCCGCACTGCAAAAAGAAGGTTAAGCCCGACCCGAAAGCAAAAGAAATAATCCTTGAGGAGCTGGAAAAGCTGCCGCCGGCAATTAAAAAAGACGTGAAGGTTCCCGAGCCGCTTATGGTTTATCAGGCCCAAGGATGCAAGAAATGCAATTCGACCGGATACCTGGGAAGAATCGCTCTTTTTGAAATTCTGGAGATGACAAACCAGCTGGGAGAGATAATTCTCAAAGAGCCGACTGAGGCGAAAATAGAAGAGGAAGCCAGGAGACAAGGGATGACTACCATGAAGCAGGACGGCGTGTTGAAGGTGCTGGACGGCGTGACTTCCCTTGAAGAAGTATTAAGAGCAGCTGAGATATAATGAAAAAGATACTACTGGTAGAAGACAACCCGCTTTTAGTGGAATCGTACAGCCGGGCCATAAATAGTGCCGGATTTGAGGTAGAGGTGATTAGCGACGGCCAGGAGGTTATTCCCGCTGTTGAGAAAAACAAGCCCGACCTTATCGTAATGGACGTTGTTTTGCCCAACAAAGACGGCTGGGAGGTCCTCACCACTCTTAAAAACGGCCATGACGGCCTAAAGGATACCAAGGTGATTATCGTTTCCGACCTTTGCCAGGCTTACGACGTTGAAAAAGGCCTGGAGATGGGAGCGGCAAAATATTTGATAAGGGACCATTATACTCCGGAAGAAATAGTCGAGGAAATTAAAAAGATATTAAACTAACATGCCGACCAACAACAATACCCAAATTAAAGAATTATTGGAGCTGACCTTCAAGGAACAGGCTTCAGACCTTCATCTTTCCGTCGGTCATCCTCCGATTATCAGAATTAGCGGAGGTTTAGTTCCTTTAATTAAAAAGAAAACGCTTACTGGCAAGGATACAGATGCTTTTGCCAAGGATCTGATGACCGAAGAGAGTTATCAAAGATTTCTTGCAGAAAAGGAAGTGGACTTTTCCTACGATTTAGAGGGCAAGGCCAGGTTCCGGGTGAATATCTTTTTTCAAAGGGGAAGTATTTCTTTGGCTTTCAGGCTGATTCCTTCTGAAATTCCCACTCTTGAAGAATTAAGCCTTCCTCCCATACTGCATGAATTTACCAGGGCCCATCAGGGATTCGTTCTGCTGACCGGCCCCTCCAGCCACGGCAAATCCACCACCTTGGCGTCTTTGATAAACGAAATTAACAATCAAAGGGCCGATCATATTATAACCATTGAAGATCCTATCGAATACGTGTTTAAGGACAACAGATCCGTTGTCGACCAGAGAGAGGTTTATCAGGATACGAGCAGTTTTGCCAGAGCTTTGAAATCCACTTTCAGGCAGGACCCGGACGTAATTATGGTGGGGGAGATGCGCGATCCCGAAACCATGGCTACCGCCATTACCGCAGCTGAAACCGGGCATTTGGTTTTTGCCACTCTTCACACTAATTCGGCGTCTCAAACCATCCACCGCATAGTCGATTCTTTCCCTCCGGAACAGCAAAGCCAGATCCGCGCCCAGCTGTCAGGTTCTCTTTTGGGGGTAGTCTCTCAAAGGCTCATTCCCAGAATCAGGGGAGGCTTGGTTCCCGCTTGCGAGGTAATGCTTTCCAATCCGGCCATAGCCAATCTTATAAGAGAAAACAAAATACACGAGATTCCCATGGTTATTGAAACTTCGGCGGAAACGGGCATGATTTCCCTTAACCGGGCTTTGGCTCTTCTGGTAAAGCAGAAGGAAATATCTCTGGAGAACGCCCTCAGCTATTCTTTGAATCCGATTGAATTAAGGATGATGGTAAAGAGATAATCCTATGAAGTTTCGCTATCAGGCCAGGTCGCGAAGCGGCGACGTCCAAACAGGCTCTGTTGAAGCTTCTTCCAGGGAAGCGGCTTTGGCTTTGCTGCAAAGGCATAGGCTGTTCGTAACTCTTTTAGAAGAAGAGGCCAAGCAGCCTTTTTACGCCAGGAAAATCCAGCTGTTCGGAGGCGTTTCCCAGAAAGATATAGTTAATTTTTCCCGCCAGCTGTCTCTGATGTTCAAGTCGCAGATACCTCTTGTTGAATCTCTGAGCGCCATGGCCAAGCAGACTAAAAACGCCAATTTCAGGGATAAAATATCGGAAATAACCGAAGAGGTGGAGGGCGGAACTTCTCTTTCCCAGGCCTTATCCAAATTCCCGAAACTTTTTTCTTCCTTTTACGTTAATATGGTTAAGTCCGGAGAAGCCTCGGGAACGCTGTCTGAAAGTTTGGATTATTTGGCCGAACACCTTGAAAGGGAATATCATCTTTCTTCGAAAATAAAGGGAGCCATGATTTATCCCGCCATGATAGTCGTGGTGGTGATAGGGGTTCTTATAATGATGATGTTCTTCGTTATACCCAGCTTATCCAAGGTTTTAACGGAAACCGGACAGGAGCTGCCTCTTTTGACCAAGGTCGTGATAGGCCTTTCCGGTTTATTGAGAAGCTGGTGGTGGATTTTGGCGATTTTGACTATTGGGGGCGGAATTTTAATTTATCGCTATTTCAAAACCGAAGAAGGCAAGAAAAACTGGGACCGCGTTCTTTTGAAAATTCCCCTTATCGGCCCTTTTGTTAAGATGATTTACGTCTCCCGATTTTCCGAAAATCTTTCCACGTTAATCGGCGGAGGCCTTCCCATTGCCAGCGCTTTGGAAATTACCGGAGATGTGGTTGGAAACAGCGTTTATCTGGAAATCATAACGGATATAAAAGAAGAAGTAAGGAGGGGAGAAAAAATAAGCAAAGTAATGGCCAGGTATCCCGACGAGTTTCCTCCCCTGGTTACCCAGATGGTAAACGTAGGGGAGCGGACGGGAACCATAGACAAAAGTCTCATGAATGTGGTAAATTTTTATCAGAAGGAGATAGACAGGTCAATCGACAATCTACTGAGCATTCTTGAGCCCATGCTGGTGGTTTTCTTGGGATTAATAGTAGCGTTGCTGATGGCTTCCGTCTTGCTGCCTATGTACAGAATGACCGGAATTTAAGTTTTTCACAATTACATTTATTTGCTATTGTGATATAATGGAATTGAATTAAAAAAATAAGAAAAAGGTCGAGTGATAACCTTTAACAAATATTAAAAATCATGATTCAAGTTTTCGCTAAAAAACACCGCGGTTTCACTCTTATCGAACTTCTGGTGGTCATCGCCATCATCGGTATTCTAGCTTCCATTGTTTTGGTTTCTATGGGAGGAGCCAGGCAATCAGCCAGAGATGCCACAAGGAAGGCAGATATGAGGCAAATAATTACAGCTCAGGAAATGTACTACGGAGCCAATGACTCGTACTTCACTTCGGCAACTTGGCCGACTGCCATTTCCGGCGGTGGAATAACTTATATGGCTAGCGTTCCTACAGATCCCGGATCCGGTACGTACGTGTGGGTAGACAATACGGGAAATGCCCAGGCATTCTGCGCTTATGCCACCCTGGAAGCTCCGAGCACGACCACTTACTACACCTCCTCGCACGCGGGCAATTTCGAGTGTACTGATGCTACGCCGACTTTAGCAGACTGCTGCTTCTAACGGATTTCACTGCGACCTTTCGCCCTCCCGCCAATTATTGGTGGGAGGGTTGTTTATTTGATACAATATAAAAATGGAAACGCTTTTGTATTTGATTGTTTTTGTAGTAGGACTGATTGTCGGCAGTTTTTTGAACTGCGTTATTTATCGGATGGAAAAAGGGGAGAGCTTTCTTTCGGGAAGGTCTTATTGCCCTCATTGCCGGCATAAGCTGGGGTTTTTAGACCTGATTCCGGTTGTCAGCTTTCTGTTTCTTAGCGGAAAATGCCGATATTGCCGGGAAAGGATTTCTTTGCAGTATCCGCTGGTAGAACTGCTTACCGGTTTTATATTTTTGCTGATTTTTTATTTCCAGTTTTCCTTGGTACAGTTTTTCTTTCTTCTCGCCATTTCCGCTTTGCTGATTATAGTTTTTGTTTACGACCTGAAGCACTATCTCATCCCCGATAAGGTTGTTTATTCGGCTATCGTTTTAACATTTATCTATTTAATTTTCTCGACGTTCCGTTTAGACCATCTTTGGAGCGCCTTGGCTCTGGCAGGATTTTTTCTGGCCATAGTCCTGATTTCCAGAGAAAAATGGATGGGAATGGGGGATGTAAAGCTGGGGTTTTTGATGGGGCTTCTTTTGGGCTGGCCCGACGTGATTGCCGCCTTATTTTTAGCCGTTTTTATTGGTGCTATAATAGGAATAGGATTAATTATTATGGGAAAAAAGGGAATGAAGTCCGAGGTTCCTTTCGGCCCGTTTCTGGTTACAGGAACCTTTATTGCTCTTTTTTGGGCGGATGAATTGATTAACTGGTACTTTAATTTCTTCGGTTATTTATGAAAAAAGGCTTCACTCTAATAGAGCTTTTGGTGGTAATTAGCATAATAACCCTGATTACGGCCCTAGTCCTTCCTAATTATAAGGCAGGAGACAGGACGTTGGCCCTTCAGAGAACCGTCCATAAGCTTTCCCAGGATTTAAGAAGAGCCCAGGGTTTAGCTATTTCCGCTAAAGATTTCGCAGGAGAGAGTCCCGACGGATACGGATTGTATTTTGACTTGAATCAGCCGACCCGGTATATTCTTTTTGCCGACCTTAACGGCGACAAGCTTTATTCCGGTCCCGGAGAAAAAGCAGAAGAAATCTTTATGGAAAGCAAGATGGAAATAGTCGAACTTTCTCCTTCAGACGGCTCCACTTTGACGGTTGTCTTTGAACCTCCAGACCCCAGCGTTTTTTTCACTCCCGACAGCAGTCCTCTTGCCACTATTACCATTGCCATAGTAGGGGTTGAGTTTTTAACTTCCGACTACAAGTATGAATACCAGGATGTTGTTTGGTTCTGGCCGGATCCGAGGGCTGGGTGCGATACCACCAATGACCAAGAAGACTGCCCAGATTCTTTCTCTGCCATGGAGTCGGACCCTCAAACCGTTTACGACTGGTATAAATTTTCTGTTATTTTCGACCAGGCTAAGAGATACGAAAAACAGGAAGGCGGCGAGCCTTTAAGGGTCGATAACAGCGTTCATGTTAATAAAGCCGGTTTAATATACGTTGATTAATGAGCAAATCCTTTACTTTAATTGAAATAATAGTGGCTATATTCCTGGTTACCGTTGGAGCCGGCGCCGCTCTTAATGTCATTCAAACGACTACCAGTTTCACCTCTGTGGCTTCCGACCAGCTGACAGCCTCTTATTTAGCCCAGGAGGGGATAGAGGTGATAAGGAATATAAGAGACGGCAACTGGCTGGAGCAGAGGACCAACTCCGCCATTTTTTGGGACGACGGAATTTCCATAGCCGAGGATTACAACTTAGACTACCGGAGCACCAGTTTTCCGGATATAAGCTGCAGCATGGGAGCGGAGGGTTTTTTGAAGTTCGACGGGAATTTTTACAATTGTTCTGCAGGACAGGAAAGCAAGTTTAAGAGGAAAATAACCATTGAAAAGCCCCAGCCAGACGAAATGACGGTTTCGGTTGAGGTTTCTTGGTCTGAAAGGGGCCGGCCGCACCAGGTGACCGCCCAAACCAATCTATATAATTGGAGATAATCATGCTTAAATTAGCGAAATCAAAAAAAGGCTTTACCTTGATTGAGATGATGGTGGCCGTTGCCATATTTTCCCTGGTAATGGGAACCGCCGCTACCTTATTGGTCAGCGGCCTTAAAGCCCAAAGGAGAAGCCTGTCTTACCAGCAGCTGGCCGACCAGGTTTCTTTTGCCGCCGAATACATGTCCCGGTCTACCAGAATGGCCAAAAAAGAGCTTTTCGACCATACTTATACCTGTCTTTCTTCTGCAGGGGCTAACTTCGAAAATCCCGGAGGCGACGATTCCAGGCTGAGGTTTATAAGGTTTGACCATGAAGCTGGAGCGGATGTTTGCCAGGAATTTTATCTTGATAGCGGACAGCTCATGGAATATAAGCGAAACCTGACAACAGGAGAAGAAGAAACAATGGCTTTAACCTCGGAACAGCTGCAAGTTAATTCCATGATTTTTATGCTGTCTGGGCAAACCCAAAACGATAATATTCAGCCGCTTTTCACTGTTTTTTGGGATATTGAGAGCATTGGCAAAGAAGAGGAGAAAGCTTCTTTGGATATCCAAACTAGCATTTCCCAAAGAAATCTGGATATAAGGCGCTAATATGTTGTTTATGACGAATTTACGCAAAAAAATATTTTATGCATTGTCATTAACCCAAAGGGGGCGGGGAGTTTCTTTATATTTGGCTTTAATGGTGATGTCCATATTGCTGGCGGTGGCTTTGGGAATCAGCGGTATATTTCTCGGCCAGACTAAGACATTTAGAGAGATGGGTTATTCTGTTATAGCCCTTTACGCCGCTGATACCGGCATAGAGGAAGTTCTGTTAAGCAGGGCTAATCCGGCTTCTTCCTGCATAGAAGCTTCTCCTTGCGAGCTGGATAACGGAGCGGAATATTATCTCGACATTAGGCCGGCGGGATTGAATTGCGCCGCACCTCATTACTGTATAAAATCGATAGGAGCTTATAAAGAAGTTAAAAGGGCCATTGAGATATCTTATTGATGAGAAAAGAGGAGGCTAAAAAGAGAATAGAGAAGCTTAAAAAGGTGATTGCCCATCACCGTTATTTATATCACGTTGAAGACAGAGAGGAGATATCCCCGGAAGCCTTGGATTCGCTCAAGCATGAGCTTTTTCAGCTTGAGGGCCAGTATCCCGAACTCATCACTCTCGATTCTCCGACTCAAAGGGTGGCGGGTGAGCCCTTAAAGGAATTTGAGAAAGTGGAGCATGAGATTCCCATGCTGAGCATAGAGGATGTTTTTTCAGAAGAAGAGCTGGAAAATTGGGAGGATTATCTAAAAAGGCTGGCGCCCGGCGATAATCTTGATTATTTCTGCGAATACAAGATAGACGGTTTTGCGGTAACTCTCATATACAAAGACGGGGTTTTTCAATTGGGAGCTACCCGCGGTAATGGCCGAGTGGGGGAGAATGTCACCCAGAACCTGAAAACCGTAGAAAGCATTCCCTTAAAACTTGAAGTTAAGGGGAAAATGCCCGGAGAGAAAATAGAAAAGAAAGTAAAAGAGGTTGTTGATAGGGGGAAAATTGAGATAAGAGGAGAGGTTTACATGAATAAAAGCGATTTTGAAAGATTGAATAAAAAACTGGAAAAAGACGGAAAAAAGACCTATGCAAACCCCAGGAACTTGGCTGCAGGATCGATAAGGCAGTTGGATCCCAGGCTAGCCGCCTCCCGCCCTTTGAGCTTCCTTGCCTATGACTTGATTACTGATTTCGGCCAAAAGAAACATTCAGAGGAGCATCAAATTCTTAAGGCATTAGGCTTTAAAACGGACAAAGGCAAAAAATGCAAGAATATTTCTGAGGCCGTTGATTTTTGGAGGGAGGTTGCCAAGAAAAGAGAAACCTTGCCCTATCAAATAGACGGAGTGGTGGTTACTTTGGACGATAACTCCTTATTCCAAAGGCTTGGGGTGGCCGGAAAATCTCCCAGGGGGATAAGGGCGTTTAAGTTCTCTCCGAAACAAGCCACAACAAAAGTTTTGGATATTAAAATTCAAGTCGGCAGAACGGGGGCCATTACCCCCATTGCCCATTTAAAGCCCGTTGAAGTCGGCGGCGTTACCGTTTCCAGGGCGACTTTGCATAATGAAGATGAAATAGAGCGCTTGGGGGTGAAAATAGGGGATACGGTTATTGTCGAGCGGGCCGGAGACGTTATACCGGCTGTAGCCAAAGTTTTAAAGGAATTGCGAACCGGTAAAGAGCAAAGTTTTAAATTCCCAAAGGTTTGTCCGAAATGCGGAGTTAAGCTTGAAAAGCCGGAAGAAGAAGCCATTTGGAGATGCCCCAATCCAAACTGCCCGGCCATAAAAAGAGAGTTTATTTACCATTTTGTTTCGAAAAAAGCTTTTGATATTGACGGGCTGGGTCCTAAAATAATAGACAAACTTATAGACGAGAATCTGATTTCCGATGCTTCAGATGTTTTTGAATTAAAGGAAGGCGATCTTATACCCCTGGAGAGGTTTGCCGAGAAATCAGCGGAAAATCTAGTAAAAGCTATAAATAAAAGCAAAAAAATACCTTTATATAAATTCATATATTCTTTGGGTATTAGGCACGTTGGAGAGGAGACTGCCATGGATTTAGCTCAGTATTTCAGGAATATTAAGAAGCTTCAGAAGGCTTCCGGGGAAGAACTTGAGTCAATTCCCGACGTAGGAGGGAAGGTATCCGAAAGCATCCGCAGCTGGTTCGATTCTAAAAATAATCAGAAATTTATTGATGATTTGCTGGATGCGGGGGTAGAAATAATTCCGCCGCAAAATCCGGCGGCCGGCGGCCAAAAACTTAAGGGAAAAACCTTCGTTTTAACAGGTTCTTTAAAAAGTATGACCAGGGGCGAGGCTAAAAAGAAGATAAGGATGCTCGGCGGCGATTCCTCAAGCTCTGTTTCTAAAGAGACCGATTATTTAGTAGTGGGGGAGAGTCCAGGCTCTAAGCTTGGACAAGCTGAAAAACTTGGTGTAAAAAGAATAGGAGAGAAGGAGTTCTTGGAAATGCTAAAATAAAAGCGCTCAATGCATTCTTTAACGCTTCATTTTCGGAAGCTGGATTGGATATTAATTATTTCCGCCGTTTTGCTCGTTGCCTTCGGACTGCTATCCATATACAGTTCTTCTTTAGGGAGAGCTGATTTTTTTAATTTTCAAAAACAGCTTATTTTTGCCGGAGCAGGGGTGTTTTTGATGCTTTTATTCTCCTTTTTCGATTACCGGATAATCAGGAACGACCCTTATTTAA
>JAQUTZ010000045.1 GCA_028694095.1 Minisyncoccota bacterium
ACTTGGCAGACGAGCTGGAACTGGTAGAGACAGAAGAGGAAATTTCGGAATTGGAAAGAAAGCTGGAGAAGAAAGAAATGGAAACTTTTCTTTCCGGGAAATACGATAAAGGCTCAGCCCTTCTTTCCGTTTACGCGGGAGCTGGAGGCCAGGACGCCCAGGACTGGGCTACCATGCTTCTGAGAATGTATTTGAGATATGCTGACAGGAAGGGATTTACAGCCAAGATTTTAAGCCAGTCGTTCGGAGAGCCGGGGCCGGAAGGAAGGATAGGGACCAAGTCGGTGACCGTGGAAATGAAAGGAAGGTTTGCCTACGGATTCCTGAAAAGAGAAAACGGGGTGCACAGGCTAGTCCGCATATCACCCTTTTCTTCCCAATCGCTGAGACATACTTCTTTTGCCATGGTCGAGGTGATGCCTGAGATTTCCAAGGCCGATGAGGAAGAAATAGAGATTAATCCGGAAGATCTCCAGGTGGACACTTACAGAGCTTCGGGTCCGGGAGGCCAGTACGTTAACCGCAGGGAATCGGCAATAAGGATTACCCATATTCCGACGAAAATAACGGTTACCTGCCAGTCGGAAAGGCTTCAGGGCTCCAACAGGGACAAGGCCATGAAAATGCTGTATGCCAAGCTATTCCAGCTCAAAGAGAGGGAGAGGGCCAAGGAAATGGAGAAAATAAAAGGAAAGGCGGTTTCCATAGAGTGGGGAAGCCAGATACGCTCGTACGTCCTTCATCCCTATAAGCTGGCAAAAGACGTTCGTACCGGCGTAGAGACTTCTAAAGTGGAAGACGTTCTGGACGGAGACCTGGATCAGTTTATAGAAGCTGAAATCAGACTGTAATGATAAATTTTCAAAATATAACCAAAATATACAAAACGGGAACCTGTCCTATAGTCGCCCTAAAGGATGTTTCTTTTTCGGTTAACCCCGGCGAATTCGTTTCCGTAGTCGGGAGATCGGGGGCGGGGAAAACCACCCTTTTTAAATTATTGCTGGCCGAAGAAAAGCCCACATCAGGAAGTATTTACGTAGACGAAGCAGACGTTCATTCTTTAAGGGCTTCTCAGCTCCCTTACTTCAGGCGAAAAGTAGGAGTGGTTTTCCAGGACTACAAGCTTTTAGAGTCCAAGACCGTTTACGAGAACGTAGCTTACGTTCTGGAGGTGATGGGTTCCTTGGAAAAGGACATTTCAAAGGACGTTCCCAAAGTATTGGAGCTGACGGGACTTTCAGAGAGGGCCGATAATTTTCCCGAAGAGCTGTCCGGAGGCGAGAAACAAAGGGCTGCTATAGCCAGAGCTTTGATACACAGGCCGGACGTCATTCTGGCCGACGAGCCTACAGGAAACCTTGACCCTTTCCACACAAAAGAGATAATCAGATTGCTGGACAGGGTCAATCAGATGGGAACCACCGTGCTTTTGGCCACCCACAACCAGGACGTGATTAACGCTCTAGAAAAAAGAGTGATAACCCTGGAGGAAGGCAAGGTGATAAGGGACGAGGAAAGGGGAAGATTCACTTTGTAAAATTATGTTTTTAATTTCACTAAAAAGGGCAATTAAATCGGGATGGAAGAGCTTTCGCAGGCAGGGCGGATTGTCTTTCGCCACCATTTTCATTCTTATCCTCACCATTTCTCTTGTGACTTCGCTTTTCTTTTTCCAGAAGACCTCGGAGTATCTGGTGGAAAGCCTTAAAGAAAAGGTGGACATGTACGTGTATTTCCAGGAAGAGCTTACCAACGACAGGATTTTGGAGATAAGGGAGGAACTGTCCAAAATGCCCGAAGTCAAAGAAATAGTCTATATTTCCAGGGAAGAGGCTCTGGAAAGGTTTGTCGAGCGCCATCAGGGCGACCAGGATATTATAGGGTCCCTGGATGAATTAGGGAGAAACCCTTTATTGGCTTCTTTGAATATTAAAGCTTGGGATGCCACCCAGTATGCCGCCATATCCAGCTTTTTAACCAATGCTTCCTTCAATGACCTCATATACAAGGTTGATTACCAGCAGAAGAAATCCGCTATTGATAAGATATTTTCCATTACAGACAGCATTAATACAGCCGGCGTGGCAGCCAGCATAGTATTCGCCGTAGTGGCGGTTCTGGTGGCCTTTAACACCGTTAGGCTGGCAATTTACAACCGGAGGGAGGAAATAGAAACAATGAGGCTGGTGGGAGCATCCAATTGGTTTATCCGGGGCCCCTTCCTGGTTCAAGGGATGATCGGCGGGATTTTTGCCGTTCTGACCACTTTAATCGTATTCGGAATCGGACTCTACTTCTTGGCCCCTCACATTGAGTTCTTGATTCCGGGCTATAATATCTTTAATTACTTCCTGAACAATCTCTGGCTGGTGGTTATGTTCCAGCTGGCAGCGGGAGTGGGGCTGGGAGCCCTTTCCAGCTGGATTGCCGTCATGAGGTATTTGAGGGTTTAAGGCTGGAAAAATCGGCAATTTGGTGCTATAATATTTCCGGCTTTATTAACATTGCGGGGTCGTCTAATGGTAGGACAACGGACTCTGAATCCGTTTATCTAGGTTCGAATCCTAGCCCCGCAGCCAAGTTGTAAAGTTTGCGTTTCCCGCCTCGCTCGGGGCTTTGCCCCTCGCTTCGGCGGACGAATTTTCAAGCAATTTCCAAGGGTTTTTGTATTCCACAAAAACCTCCCGCTCCCGCA
>JAQUTZ010000014.1 GCA_028694095.1 Minisyncoccota bacterium
TTAAAACTCAGTGGCTCCATGCGGAAGTCAAAACGTTAAAAAGGCCCCAGATACTGAGAGACCTCAGGGAAGGAAAGTTCAGCGTCCTGGTGGGAATAAATCTCTTAAGAGAGGGGCTGGACCTTCCGGAGGTGGGGCTGGTGGCTATTTTAGACGCCGATAAGGAGGGATTTTTAAGGAACGAAACCACCTTGATTCAAACCATGGGAAGGGCGGCCCGCCATCCCAAGGGACACGTTATAATGTACGCCGATAAGAAGACCAAATCCATGAAAGCGGCGATAAAGGAAATAGAAAGAAGAAGGAAAATTCAGGAAGAATACAATAAAGCCCATAACATCACTCCCGAAGCCATAGTTAAAGCCATAAGGGACTGGCCCTTTGCTTCAGCAAAGGAAAAAGAAACGGCTGAGGTGGAATTCGGAGCGGTTAACGACATAAAGCTGCTGGAAAAAGAAATGAAAAAAGCCGCCCAGAACCTGGACTTTGAAAGAGCGGCTGAATTAAGGGACATGATAGCCAAGCTGAAGACCGATTGACCTTAAAAGGCAAAGAGAGTATTCTACTGATAACCAAAAAGACCTTTAAAAAAATATAGGAGGGATGAGATGTATATAATAGGAATCGAGCCTGCGCTGCCAAAACCCCACTATTTAAGCAATCTCCATCTGATTAGGGTAGGACTGCCCAGCCTGCTGACCGACTTGAGGAATAAGGGCCATCAGGTAAAGCTGTTCATGGAAGAAGTCCAGGACATCGACGAAGAAGAGCTGCGGAAGGAGGCTAAAAAGGCCGACCTTATCGCTATCTCCACCTTATCTGGAACCCATCCTCGGGGACTGGACCTGGCGAGAATTATTAAAGAAGAAACAGACAGCCCCGTTGTAATGGGGGGTCCCCATGTCTCCCTGGCTAAAGACCGCCAGGAGGCCCTACATCACGGGGCGGATTACATCGTCAGGTTTGAAGGCGAAACCGTTTTTCCCGAACTGATCAAAGCCATCGAGAGAAAAGAAGGATTGGAAAAAATAGAAAACCTCATTTACCTGGAAAACGGCGCCGTCAGGGAAAATCCGGTTTCCAGGAAACCCGTCGACCTGAACGACTATCCTTTCCCGGACTTTTCTCTGGTAGAGGGATGGCGGAACAGCTACATGCTTCCCATGGAAACTTCGAGGGGCTGCCCCTATCGCTGCACTTTCTGCTGCGTCCATAAAATGTTTCCTGAAATGAGATTCCGCAGCCCTGAAAGCGTGGTCGAAGAGATAAAAAGGGTTGGCCCGAAATCGGTCTTTTTCGTCGACGACAACTTCGCCATAGACATGGAAAGGAGCAAAAAAATCCTTTCTTTGATGCTCCAGAAACTCGACAAAGTACCCAGATGGGGAGCCCAAGTCAGGGCCAGCGTCGCCAAAGACGAAGAATGGCTGAGGCTGGCAAAGCTGACCCGCTGCCAGTTTCTCTGCATCGGCTTCGAATCGGTCAACGCCGATTCCCTTAAAGAGATGCATAAAGGCCAGAGCCTGGAGGAAATAGAGGGGCATCTTTCCCTCTTCAGGGAAAGGAGAATGCTGGGAGCGGTCCACGGCTCTTTCGTCTCCGGCTTCGACTCCGACGATAAGCACACCGCCCTGAAAACCGCCGACTGGGCCAGAAAGCAGGGCATCCATTCTGTTCAAATATGGGTGCTGGCTCCTCTGCCGGGCACCGAGCTGAGAGAAAAACTGGAAAAACAAAACAGGCTCCTGAGCTTGGACCCCAGGGACTGCGACGGCACCAGAGCTACTTTTCAGCCCGCCAAAATGTCAGCCTTTGAACTCCAAAAAAGCGTGTTTAAAGGCATGAAGAGATTCTACTCGCTGAAAAACCGCCTGTTGGCAACCTTTAAAGGAATAGCCGGCGTGGCCAGGGATTATGCCCTGGACGTTTCCGAAACCAAAGAGCTCTGGAGGGAGAACTTCAAGGAAACCGTGGTCAAGTGGTACGGACGAAAAATCGTTAAAAGCATAGAAAAGAGAACCAAGGAGTACTTAAAAAAACTGAAGATATAAAGAATAAGGCGCAAGGAAAACCCTTGCGTCTTTTTGTTTTCTCTGGTAAATTGTACTTGTTATGCCAATTACCAAATCCGCAAAAAAGGCCCATCGGCAGAGCGTTAAAAGAGCCGAAAGGAATCTGGGCTACAAAAAGAGAATAAAAGACCTCGTTAAAGAGATCCGCTCTTTGGCTGACCAGAATAAAATAAAAGAAGCTAAAAAGCTTCTTCCTCAGCTGTACAAAACCCTAGACAAGGTTGCCAAGGCCGGCTACATCAAGAAAGGCAACGCCGACAGAAGAAAGTCCAGGCTCACTAAGATGCTGGATAAAAAGGAGCGCTAAATCTCGGCGATCAACAGATCTAAAGCGGTTCCGGCTTCCAATTTTCCCGTCTTAATACTGAAATCTGCCCGAAATATTTTCCGGTAGATTTTTTTTAATTCATCCAAACTAAACTGCGCCGCCTGCTGGGCGCTTTTTCTGGCCACAAAGGGATGCATTTTTAACTGGCTTAAAGGCCTTCCTTTCTCCAATAAATCTTTGATTTCCAGAATATTGCGGAACTGATAATTAATCATCGAAAGAAGGTATAAGGGATTGTCGCCTTTTTCCAGGTGCTTATGGATTAAGTCAAAGGCCTGTTTTTTGTCCCTTTGGGCAATAGCGTCGATTGTCCTGAAAATATCCGTTTCTATTTTCGGCTTCACTAAAAGATCGACGTCTCCGCTCTCCACTATTCCCCCTTTCTTATAAGCCGCCATTTTCATTATTTCATTCGAAAGCTGCCAAAGGTCATTGCCCGTATGGACAATTAGTTTTTCTATAACCCCGGAGGCGGCTTTCAGTCCGTAGCTCTCCATCTCTTTTTGCGCCCAATTCCTCAGCTTTGCTCCGGTTAAAAGAGAAAACTCCTGGACCTTGGCGTTGGCTTTTAAAAATTTGGCTAGGGAATCCTTGGCCGGAAGCTTTTTTTCTTCGGTAAAAATAATCACGTCGTCTGAAACTGAAAACTTTTTACCCTCATCCAAAAAAGAATCTTTGAAATCCTGGTTTAAAAAAACGTCTTTTAAAACCACTAGCTTCTTTTCTTTAAACATCGGCGTCTGGCGGAATTCTTCCTTGAAAGCCTGATAGCTTAATTTGGCTCCTTCGAACGACTTGAAATTAAAACCGCTGGAATTTTTCTTCCGGTAATTTTCGACTATCTCGCTCAGCTTTTTTTTCAGCCTGTAGCTGTCTTCTCCGTGTAGAAAAATAATCATATTTTTTGGCACCTGGGGCAGAAATGAGCGCTTCTCCCGCCGACTTTAATTCTCTTAATTTCTCCTCCGCATCGGGAACATTTTTCCCCTTCCTTTCGGTAAACCTTTCTTTCGTCGTCATATCCTCCTTTTTCCCCTAAGGGAGTCCGGTAATCGGAAAAGGATTCTCCCTGAAGTTTAACCGCCAGGGGCAGTATCTTCCCTATAGCTTTATATATCCTCCCGAGCTCGCCCTCTGATAATTCCGAGGCTTTCTTCAAAGGATGGACCTTAGCTTCCCAAAGAATCTCGTCAGAATAAATATTGCCTATGCCGGCGATAACGGAAGGATCCATCAGCACCTGCTTTATCTTCCTTGTTTGTCCTTTAAGCTGCTTTTTGAATTTAGCAAAGGTAAAATCTTTTTCCAAGGGCTCCGGCCCAAGCCCTTTCATTCCTTCCGACTCTTTCAGCTTGTCTGAGTCCCAAAGTTCGACTTTGGCGAACTTCCTTAAATCAGACAAGGCCATCATCGAACCGTCCTTGAAAATAAATATCAAATGGATATAGCTATTGTTTTTATCGGATAAGGGTCCCTGAGGCGGCTGCCAGCTGCCCCTTTCTTTCTTCCACTTCCCCACCAAAAGGTGCCCTGTCATTTTCTGATGGACCAAAAGCGTTTTTCCTTCCGATAAATCAAATAAAACGTTTTTGGCCCGGCGCCTGACGTTTAATATCTTTTTCCCTTTAAGCTCCTTTTTAAAATCGTCGAAGCTTTTTGGTTTTTTGACCGTTTTTTTCCAATCGGACCAAACATCAAAAAAAGTCCGGCCTCTAACCTTCTTTTTTAAATATCTGACTGTTGTTTCTACTTCCGGTAATTCTGGCATATAAAGCTGGCCCCCGATTAAGGAAGGCGGTCGATTAAGCTGTAAAATTCCATTTCCTTGAGAATCTTGGCTGCCGCTGTTTTGTCATACCCCTCCCATCGGCAATTCTCAAGGCTGAAGTCCAGGGGAACGTCCTTTTTTATTTCAGCCAGTTCCCTGCTGAAAAAAGCTCCCTCCTTGTTTTCCACCAGCTTCTCCCTGATTTTGCCTTTTATTAAAGCAATATTGTCGTAAATATTTTCCAGGGTCTTGTATTCCATCAGCAGGCTCAAAGCAGTTTTTTCTCCTATGCCCGGAACGCCGGGGATATTGTCTGAAGCGTCTCCTTTCAGGGCACGGAGGTCCAAAAGCTGGCTCGGCTCCAATCCCTGGTATTTTTCCTTAACCATCTCCTCATCGTAAAGTACGATATCTTTCACCCCTTTCCTGAGATTGTAAACTTTAGTTTTTTCGTTCACCAGCTGCATGGTATCGGTATCGCCGCTGAGAATAATAACCTCCAGGCTGGGATTTTCTTTCGGGGCAGCCTCGGCAATAGTGCCTATCAGATCATCAGCTTCAAATCCTTCTTTCCCGAAAACAGGAACCCCGAAAACAGGCAAAAGCTCTTTTACTCTGGCTATCTGCCGCCCGAGGTCTTCGGGAAGAGGGGGGCGCTTGGCCTTATAGTCCTCGTATTTTTCGTGCCTGAATGTGGGGCCTTTTACATCAAAACAGGCGACCGCGAAATCGGGCTTGAATTCCCTGAGGGCCCTTAAAAAAACCAAAAGAAAGCCGTAAACAGCTCCCACCGTCTCCCCTTTTTCCGTAGTCAAAGGAGGGAGGGCGTGATAGGCCCGGTGAATGACGGAGTTGCTATCTATAATAAGGAGTCTTTTGTCTTCCATGGTGTTATTCTAGCACAAATAAAAAAGGAGCCGAAAAGGCTCCTTTATGTCTTGTCTCCTAACTCCAAAAGCTTGTCTTCCAGATATTCAATTGCTCCCTCCTTGGGAATATCTTTGGAATTGATTTTTTCTTCGGCAATATTAATTTTGACCTGGTTGTAGAGGCGAGGAGCCGTTACCATTCCTTTCTGGCCGGCCCTTTTGGGTATAATCTTCTCTCCGCCTTCCGTCCAGACAAAAACAATGTCGAAGTCAGCGTCTTTAAACAGCCTTTTTATCCCCTGGGGAAACCTGGCTATTTCCTTGCCCTTTAGAGAAACCTTAGAGCCTCTCTTTTCTTTTGCCGTGGAAGTCCTGCCGGCTTCGGGAAACAGAATTAATATTCCTCCCCGCTCTAAATGGGGGAGGATTCGCTCTTTAACCGCTTTCAGCTCCTCCCTTTTATTCCCCCGCTCTATCGGTATGCAGGCTTTCCTGAAGGGATAGAACCACCATTTGTCATAATAGTTTCTTTTGTCGGGCGTGGAAAAGGGCAGCAGCTTTAAGGAAAACAGAAATGCGGGAAACTGCAGGAGCGGCAGCAAAAGCGGCTCGCACAAAGAGGGGTGGTTGGAAACAACCAGGACTCCCTTGCCCTGCGGATTGAATTTCCCTCTCTTCCAGCCCTTCACTAATATTCTTTCTTTAAAAATCTTTCTTCTCAGCAGCCAGAAACAAAAACCCAATACCAGCATATTCAGCCAAAGTACAATCATATTCTCCTCCTTTTTAATGTGCGGAAACTTTTATCTTTCTCGTGTCTTTATCGATAAATTCAAATTTTAAAAATATTGAACCCTTTGGCAGCAGATTCTTAGTCTTATCGGCCCATTCGGCGGCAACAATGTTCGCGGGGTCGGCGGCTATTTCCCTAAATCCCAGCTCTGCCAGATCCTTGGCTCCCCCTATCCTATAGCAGTCAATGTGGTAAAAAAAATCGAAGGGGCCTTTCTTTTTGATTCTAAACTTTTTTAATATTACGAACGTCGGGCTCAGAACCCTTTCTTTTATTCCCAGCCCTTTAGCAAAACCCTGGAGAAAAGTCGTTTTTCCTCCTCCGAGATCTCCAATAAGGCCCAAAACCCTGGCTTTATCGCCTTCTCCGGCCTTAAGCACTTCCTTTGCCAAGGCCTCTCCCAGCTTCCTTGTCTGGAAAGGGCTTCTTGTTAAATATTCAAGCTTCATAGTAGAATAAAGGGATTTGACTTTTCGAATAAGTTAAGCTAATTTAATATAACTTACATGGAGGCTTTAACCCAAGCAAAAAACGTAATCCTGGGGTCTCAAAGCATTTTGATTCTCCCCTCCCCCGAATCTCAAGGGGACAGCATTGGAGCTGGCCTTGCGCTTTTTTTTACTTTAAAGAAACTGGGTAAAAATGTAAACATGCCGATGGGGCCCCTTCCCGAAAGGCTCGGATTCCTTTCAAAGATGGAAGAGGAAAACAAAGACTTTATTATTTCCGTAAATACCAAAAAATCCCCGATATCTAAAATGCGCTACGAAAAAGAGGGGGACGAGCTTAAAATATACCTTACTTCCGAAGACGGATACCTTTCTCCCGAAAACGTCCGGCTTATGGGCCAGACGATAAAACCCCAAGAAAACCAAATCCCCGACCTGGTTATAACCCTGGGCGCCGACTCCCTTGAATCTTTGGGGAAAAGCTTTAGCGAAAACATCCAAATTATTTCCGAAGCCGCCGTTTTGAACATAGACAACCAGGCCCTCAACGAAAACTTCGGCGACATCAATTTGGTGGATATCACATCCTCTCTGTCCGAAACGGTTCTTTCTCTGGTAGAATCAATAAACGGGGAGACGGAGCCCAAAACCGCCACGGCTCTTTTAACGGGAATCGTCTGGTCCTACCAAAATTTCAGAAACCCTAAAACAAGGCCGAAGACATTTGAGGCGGCTGCCAAGCTTATAGAAAAGGGGGCCGACCATCAAAAAATAGTCTTTCATCTCTATAAACAGAAAAACGTTCCCCAAATAAAGCTGCTGGGCAGAATATTGGAAAAGCTGGAACTCAATGAAGGAAAGCAGATGTACTCCGCCGCCCTAACAGAAAAAGATTTTCAGGAGTGCCGGGCGACTTCCAAAGATCTGGCTTTCGCCGTTGAGGAGCTTAAATTCAATTTCAGATATCTTCCCAATTTGCTGGTCCTCTGGGAGAGCCACGCTTCTCCGGTGGTAATCAAAGGAGTGTTCTGCTCGCCCAGCCAGGAACTGGTCAACAGGCTCCTGGAGAACTTTGAGGGAAACTCCAAAGGAGGCAGCGCCTTATTTCTAGTCAGAGAAAACGACTTAAATTCGGCAAAAGAAAAAATACTTAACATAATTTGAAAATATGGCAGACATTGCCGGGCAAGTAAAAATTCCATCCGAAAAATTCGAAGCAGTTAAAAAGTCGGTTGGAAATATTTCGGATTTCAAAAAAGAGGTGGAAGCGGCTGCAGGCCAGAAAACCACCGAATTCTTGGGATTGATTTTCGGAGGAGCCCTGGTTTTAGACACCTCGGACATCCACCTGGAACCGAGCGAAGAAACCACTAAAATAAGGGTCAGGCTGGACGGTATCCTTCAGGACGTTGCCGAGCTTAAAAATTCCGTCTACGAGCCGCTTCTCTCCAGAATCAAGCTGCTCTCCGGGGTGAAGCTGAACGTTTCCGACCGGCCCCAGGACGGCAGATTTTCCATAGTCGTCCCGGATAAAGATAAAGAGGTTGAAATAGAAATCAGAACATCCACTCTCCCCTCCGAACACGGAGAAACCGTGGTCTTGAGGGTGCTAAATCCCAAGAACCTTATCGAAATGGAAGCTTTGGGCCTCAGGAAAGACCTTATGGAAACTTTTAATAAGGAAATAAAAAAGCCCAACGGCATGATTATAGTCACCGGCCCCACGGGTTCCGGTAAAACAACCACCCTTTACGCCTTTTTAAAGAAGATACAAAATCCGGAAATAAAAATAATTACCATCGAAGACCCTATTGAATACCACCTTGACGGGATATCTCAAACCCAGGTTCAAAAGGATAAGGGGTATGATTTCGCCAGCGGGCTGAAATCTGTAATGAGGCAGGACCCGGACGTCATTCTGGTTGGAGAGGTTAGGGATTTGGAAACCGCCCAGACCGCCCTGCAAGCGGCCTTAACCGGCCACCTGGTCTTTACCACCCTGCATACCAACGACGCCGCCGGAACAATTGCCAGACTGATCAGCTTGGGGGCCGAACCCTCCAATATCGGGCCGGCCGTTAATATGGCCGTAGCCCAAAGATTAGTTAGAGAAGTTTGCAAAAAATGCGGCAAATTAAGAGCTCCTACCGAAGCCGAATTGATAAAAATAAGGGAGGGATTAAAGGGTCTTCCTAAGGGCGTCGATGTCCCGAAGACAGACTCTGTTAAAATCCCCGAAGCAAAAGGGTGCGAGGAGTGCAACAATACCGGCTACCGCGGAAGAGTGGGAATTTTTGAAACATTCCAAGTAGACGACGAAATGGAAAAATTCATCCAGGAAAAGCCCTCTATCGCCGCCCTGAGAAAAAAAGCCATAGATATGGGCATGGTAACAATGAAGCAAGACGGGATAATAAAAGTTTTAAAGGGAGTGACTACGCTGGAGGAAGTAGAAAGGGTCGTGGGAGATTGAAAATAAAAAAAACAGCCCTGAAGCTGGGGGCTGACTCTAGCTTGGGAACTTAAAGTTTAGAATATCTTCGAGGAACAGTCTAGTCGAAACCGGACTGTCCGAACTAAAAGATATTCCTACCCCCAGCTTCAGACCTGTTTTTAATTCTTACCATTTAAAACGGCAATGCCTTATTATAATCTATCATGAAAGATTTGTCAAGACCCACCGAAACTAAAGCGGCTCCGGACGACCAAAACCTGGATTTAACCCTCAGGCCGAAAGACTGGGCGGAATACGTCGGCCAAGAGAAAGTAAAGAGGAATTTGAGGATAATAATCGATGCCGCGAAGAAAAGAGGCGAGGCGGTAGACCACCTCATGTTTTACGGTTCGGCCGGACTCGGAAAAACCACCCTCGCCCACCTTATAGCAAAAGAAATGGGATCTAATATAAGGGTGGTTACCGGACCAGCTATAGAAAAAGCGGGAGACCTGGCCGCCATTCTTACTAATCTTTCCGAAGGAGACGTTCTGTTTCTGGATGAAATCCACCGGCTCAATAAATTAATAGAGGAATACCTTTATCCCGCCCTGGAAGACTTCAGGCTTAATCTTGTTATAGGCAAGGGCCCGATGGCCAGAACCATGAGTCTTGATTTACCCCGCTTTACTCTTATCGGAGCCACCACCAGGCTGGCCCTTTTAAGCTCCCCCCTAAGGAACCGCTTCGGAGCTACCTTCCAGTTGAATTTTTATTCTCCCGAAGATATTGAGAAAATCATCTACCGCTCAAGCGAGCTTTTGAATATAAAAACGGATGCTGAGGCAGCCTCCCTTATTGCCCGATGCTCCCGCTGCACCCCCAGGGTAGCCAACCGCCTCTTAAAGAGAATCCGGGATTTTGCCCAAGTGGAAGGAAAAGGAATAATTACTCTTAATATAGCCAAACAAGCCCTGGGATTTTTGGAGGTAGACGAGATGGGGCTGGAGCCGGGAGACAGGAGAATACTGGATGCCATAATCAATAAATTCCAGGGAGGGCCCGTAGGGCTTCAAACCCTGGCTGCCGCCACCTCGGAAGAACAGGACTCCATATTGGATATTTACGAACCCTATCTGCTCCAGGTTGGATTTTTAGAAAGAACGCCGAGGGGAAGAATAGCTACCAAAGCGGCCTATCATCATTTAGGAATAAAGCATCAAGGCGAACAAAATCTCTTATGAGGGTCCCGGGAATTATCTTTCTTTTTTTAGCTGGACTGACTTCAGCTAGTTTTATTTGCGCAGAAGAAACAATCGACATTAACTCGGCTCCGCTTGAAGAATTAACTAAAATCATCCATATTGGAGAAGCGAGAGGGCAAGAGCTGATTTCCCTAAGGCCGTTCTATTCCTTGGACGACCTGGACAGAATAAACGGAATCAGCCAGGGGCGCGTTGAGGACATTAAAGAACAAGGCCTGGCCTGGGTGGACCCGGCCTTAAAGCCGGAAACCGAAACGGCCGAGGCCTCGCTTCAATCATACGAAAACCGAAGTCCGTCAACCGCTGATCCGGGACCATTAGAATCAGACCCCGAGGCTAACCCAAAAGAAGAACTTGCAGAAAATAAAAATCGCCGGACAGACAACCCCCCTCCCCTCTCTATCTATCTAGGAGCCGGCATAATAGCGGCTTTCTCGGGAACAACAATCTTAATACTTAAAAAGAAATCAAAAAAGGAGTATAATAATATAGAACTATGAGCGGACATTCACACTGGGCCAGCATTAAACACAAGAAGGGAGCTGCTGACGCCAAGCGTAGCAAGCTGTTTTCGAAATTGGCCAGGGAAATAACCATAGCTGCCAGAGAAGGCGGCGGCGACATCACTTTCAATTCCAAGTTGAGAATGATGGTCGATAAAGCCAAATCCCTGAACATGCCCATGGAAAACATCGAAAGATCCATTAAGAAGGGCACGGGAGAAATAGAAGGGGAACAGCTGGAACCGATTATCATAGAAGCCTACGGCCCCGGAGGAGTGTCCCTTATTATCGAGGGCATCACCGACAATAAAAATAGAACCCTTGGGGAGGTAAAAAAGATATTGAACGAGCGCGGAGGGAAAATGGTGGCTGAGGGGGCAGTTAAGTGGATGTTTGACAGGAAAGGCATTATCGAAATAGACACTTCCAAGTCAGACAAAACCAAGGACGACTTGGAGATGCTTGCCATTGAGTCGGGGGCCGTCGATACCAGCTGGGACAATGAAACCCTGGAGGTGCATACCAACCTTGAAGACTTAGAGAAGGTCAGAAAAGCTCTGGAGGAAGCAGGCATCCAAGCGGAATCGGCTTCTCTTGGCTGGATAGCCAAAGAAAACATAGAGATAGGAGAAAAAGATAAAGAAAACTGTCAAAAGCTCTTTGAAGCTCTAGATGAAAACGACGCCGTCCAGGAAATTTATTCTAACGCAAAAGAATAGCCATGATAATACTGGGAATCGATCCGGGAACGGCTACCACGGGATATGGAATTATCAAAAGGGGCAAGCCTTTGCGCTGTCTGGAATACGGCGTAATCAAGACTGAAACATCCTTCACTGACGCCGAAAGGCTGAAGAAAATAAACAAGGAGGTTGCCGGGATAATCAAAAAACACGGCCCTTCAATTATAGCAGTAGAAAGCCTTTATTTCTTTAAAAACCTTAAAACCGCCATGCCTGTCAGCCAGGCCAAGGGGGTTATATTGCTGGCTGCGGCCCAAAAGAACCTGCCTATCAGGGAGTTTACCCCTCCCCAGGTAAAAATGGCCGTAGTGGGATACGGCAAAGCCGATAAAAACCAGGTGCAGAAAATGATTAAGCTCATATTAAAGCTGGATAAGGAGCCCAAGCCCGACGACGCGGCCGACGCCCTGGCGGTGGCGGTGTGCTGCGCAAGCCACCTGGACGCCGACGAACGCCTTTTAGGGTCTTGACAGTTTCCCTCAGACCCTTATAATAGTCTTGTAGAACCGAAACCTGGTTCTTTTTTAAAAGGCCCAGGCAAAGGTCGATAAAAACTGAAAATATCATAGAAACATGTTTTACGAGAAAGTTAACACTTTCGTCTCTGAGGACACTCCTGAAGAGGAGACTCCTGAGACTCCCGAAGTGCCCGCTGAAGGCGGAGAAGAGGGAGAAGAGGTAGGAGGCGAAGAAATGTAAAACAAAAACCCCCGCCGTTCAGGCGGGGTTTTTTGTTAGGTTAAATTATTTTAACAAACCTTCTTTTTCCTACCTGGATAACGGCCCCCTTCTTGATATCCACTGTTTCCTGCCAATCGCGCCGGGCCTTTCCGTCTATCTTTACTCCTCCCTGCTCCACCAGCCGCCGAGCCTCTGCCTTGGAAGGGGCCATGCCGGCTTCTATAAGCAATTCCATTATATTCATGCTTTTCCTGGATATTTTCACTTCGGGAAACTCGGA
>JAQUTZ010000046.1 GCA_028694095.1 Minisyncoccota bacterium
CGGATCCCGGATTCGGCCGGAGACTCAGAGATCTTTTGCGAATATATCCGGAATTTAACGGCAACGACGTTCAGCTTCTTAAAGTCGGCCGTCATTTCTGGGAAGATAGCGCAAAAATCGTTGTGGGTAGAGAAGAAAAGGAAAATGACGACATAAGAGGTTTGGCCCGGAAAGGAGATGTCCTGATTGAAATGAAAGACTATCCGGGACCCTTAACGCTTGTCAGGAATTATTCTTCGGGGGATGTCCTTAAAGCCGTAGAAAAAGCCAAGCAGTTTACCCGCGAATACTCAAAAAAGGCTAGTCCCGGTGCAGAGTTCCTTATTGACAAAAGATAATTTTAATCTATAATAGAATATCTTTGAAAATATGGAGGATTGAAATGTCAGAAGCTTCATGGATGTGTCAGAATCCCAAATGCGGGCTTATGTTCCAATGGAACAGGCAGATCGAGACGGCCTCTTATATCAAAGACGGAGAGCCGGTCGATAAACGCGTTCCTGGATACACCAGGCCCGACGGTTGCCCCGAATGCGGAGGCGACGAAGTCGATTCCCTGGAGGGGTAAAATGAAAAAGGCTGGCGGCTAACCGCCAGCCCTTTTTAAAGGAGGCAGGTAGCATGAAAAGCGCAGTAGTTGTTTTGGGATACAACGTTAACGAATCGAATTTCGACGAGGTGGTCTGGGGAAGGCCGCCAGATTGTCCGGGCAGGCTGGTGAAAGGCGCCGCAATATTCCTGGAGGAAGATGCGGACATCTTTTTTATCACCGGCTGCGGAGGCAGGGATAACAAGGAAGGCGTGGAGATAATGAGGGACTTGCTGTACAGCCGGGCCCAATTCCTGGAAGAATTCACCGTCTTTCCGATTTTCCAGATGTACCACCATTCCATTATTCTGGATAAGCTTGAGCAGGCGATGAAGCTGGAGCGCCGGAATTCCGGCGAATGGTTCCAGACTACTTCCCGGACCATGGGAAATATCTGGCCGCATCTTATCAGCTCGCAGATAAAGAAGGTCATTCTTGTTTCCAGTCCGGACCATATCTCCAGGTGCATGAGAGACGCTCTGGTTTATTGGAAGGGCACCAGCCTGACCTTGAACCTTTCTGCATCTCCCAGCGTTACCCTATACTCTGCTCGAAGCGAGGAGGACAGGGAGATAGCTAAAATGGAGAATGTCCTGGTGCTTGATCCCCCGTTCTATCCGACTGTCGGAAAGATGATTCGGGAGCTTATAGCCCATCGGGGCGATAAAGAACTACTCGGCAAGGTGTCAGCAGTTCTCAATGAAGGGGCCTAAAGGCCCCTTCTTAATTTTGGAAAAATAAGTTAAATTAGAATAATATGGAAATTTTAAAACTGAAAGGCCCAGACCATAGAGAGGTTTTGAACAAAGCCGCTAAAGCTGTAAGGGAGGGTAGAATACTAGTTTGCCCGACAGATACGGTTTACGGATTAATATGCGATGCGGGGAACAGGGAGGCCCTAAAAAGGCTTTTTGAGGTTAAGAGCAGAGATAAAAACAAGCCGGTGCCTCTTTTTGTCAAAGATATGAAAATGGCAAAGAAAATCGCCCGGATAGATAAGGAGCAAGAATTGTTTTTGAAAAAGGTATGGCCCGGCAAATTGACGGCGGTTCTGAAAAGCAAGAAAGGAGGAACCGTTGGCTTGAGGATTCCAGATTATAAGTTTATCAACCAGCTGCTGCTAGAGACCGGCAGGCCTCTTACGGGTACTTCCGCCAATATTTCTGGAATCCCTGGTTCGACAAAAATAAAAGAAGTGGTCAGCCAGTTTCAGGGCAGGAAAAACCAGCCGGACTTAATTATAAACGCGGGCAACCTGAAAAAATCACAGGCTTCGACTGTCGTTGATTTAACCGTTTTGCCTCCTAAAATAATAAGACCATGAAAATACTGGGAATAGATACCTCCTGCGACGATACTGCCATAGCTCTTTTAAGGGCGGAGGGTTCTGAATTTGAAATACTTTCTAATATAGTTTCTTCTCAAGTGGAGCTCCATAAAAAATACGGGGGCGTTTATCCTTTTTTAGCTAAAAGGGAGCACCAAAAGAATTTACCGGTTGTTTTCAAAAAATCGCTTGGAAGGCGCAAGCCGGAAGAAATTGATGCTATTGCTGTTACCTCGGGGCCAGGATTGGAGCCGTGCCTTTGGCAGGGCATTAATTTTGCAGTCGATTTAGCTGAAAAGCTGAAAAAGCCCCTCATACCGGTTAATCACATTGAGGCTCATATTCTAGCCAACTTCATAGAGCGCGATTTGGAGTCAGTAAAGATGCCGGCCGTTTGCCTGGTGGTTTCAGGAGGGCATACCAGTCTTTTTTTAATGAAGAAAATTGGCCGGTATCAGCTGATAGGGGAAACCCGGGACGATGCAGCTGGAGAATGTTTTGACAAGGTGGCCAGGATATTGGGTATGGGCTATCCCGGGGGGCCCCTTATTGCAAAAGCGGCAGCTGAATTCAATGGCAAAAAATCGTCCGTGGAATTACCCCGGCCGATGATTCACCAGAAGAATTATAACTTCAGTTTTTCTGGATTAAAGACTGCCGTGCTGTATAATTATAAGAGTCAGCCGTCCAAAGTAAGAAAAAGCAAGGAATATATAAGAGAGATGGCTTTTGAGACCCAGGAAGCGATTATAGATG
>JAQUTZ010000047.1 GCA_028694095.1 Minisyncoccota bacterium
GCAGAAAGGTTCAAGGTCAGGCTGGTGCCCTTCCAATAAACCAGAGCGTCTCTCATGCACCTGGAGATATGGTCCGGACTGGAAACAAGAATGACCTTCTTTATCTGCGAGCTGATAAGATGCGGCCCGATATTTCCCATGGTCCGGGAAGTAGTCTGGAGCCATTCGCCGGGATTCCGGCGCTCTAGCTTCATAGCCTGCTCAAGCTTATCCAGAATAATGGAATGGTGGTATATCTGGAAAATCGGAAAAGCGGTGAACTCTTCGAGTAACTGGACCCTGCTGTACAGCAAGTCCCTCATTATTTCCACGCCTTCCTTGTTATCCCTGCCTCCGCAGCCGGTGATGAAAAAGATGTCCGCATCTTCCTCCAGGAAGATTGCGGCACCTTTCACCAGCCTGCCCGGACAATCTGGCGGCCTTCCCCAGACCACCTCGTCGAAATTCGATTCGTTAACGTTATATCCCAAAACAACTACTGCGCTTTTCATGCTACCTGCCTCCTTTAAAAAGGGCTGGCGGTTAGCCGCCAGCCTTCTTCATTTTACCCCTCCAGGGAATCGACTTCGTCGCCTCCGCATTCGGGGCAGCCGTCGGGCCTGGTGTATCCGGGAACGCGCTTATCGACCGGCTCTCCGTCTTTGATATAAGAGGCCGTCTCTATCTGCCTGTTCCATTGGAACATGAGCCCGCATTTGGGATTCTGACACATCCATGAAGCTTCTGACATTTCAATCCTCCATATTTTCAAAGATATTCTATTATAGATTAAAATTATCTTTTGTCAATAAGGAACTCTGCACCGGGACCGGCCTTTTTTGAGTATTCGCGGGTAAACTGCTTGGCTTTTTCTACGGCTTTAAGGACATCCCCCGAAGAATAATTCCTGACAAGCGTTAAGGGCCCCGGGCAGTCTTTCATTTCAATCAGGACATCCCCTTTCCGGGCCAAACCCCTTATATCTTCATTTTCCTTTTCTTCTCTCCCCACAACGATTTTTGCGCTATCTTCCCAGAAATGACGGCCGACTTTAAGAAGCTGAACGTCGTTGCCGTTAAATTCCGGATATATTCGCAAAAGATCTCTGAGTCTCCGGCCGAATCCGGGATCCGTCAAAAGACAGCCTCCGGCCGGAGAAGGATAGTCTTTAATGCCCCACATTCCAGCCAGCTCCATCTGCTTTTTTCTCGAGCGGCCGGAAATATCTAAAAGCTTTTCCCTGTCTATAAGCCCCTTTTCTTCCGGGATAGTCGGCGGCAGAAGTTTAGCGGACAAAGGCCTCAATAGATAGCCATCCAAAGAAGATTCTCTTTGGACGACTTCCAAAGACTGTCTGTTTTGAGACATGGGCCGCTCGCCCAAAACTTCTCCGGTAGCCACAAAATCAAATCCTTCTTTCTCCATAATTTCCTTGGCCTTTTTAAGCATTAAAGCATGACAGTCAATGCAGGGATTGGCCGCTTTGCCGAAACCGTGCGGAGGATTTTTTACCAATTTCAAATGTTCTTCGGAAAAATCCTCCACCCGCAATGGGATATCCATATCCCGGGCCGCTTTTATCGCCGCTCCGTCATTAAAAAAATAGCTCTTGAAAGAAAGAGCTTGAACATCTGCGCCTTGCCTTCTCAGAAGTTCGGCCGCTAAAATTGAATCCAGTCCGCCGGAAAAAAGGACCAGGGCTTTTGCTTTTTTCATTTTTTAACTACTCCTTTGAATTCGGTAAAAAAAGTAATGTTGTCTTCAATATTTTTAAAAACCAGCGTGCCGGGACCCACTAAAGAGTCAGATCCGACAATAACACCGGGCATGGTGCCCGAATGAATGCCGAAAGAAGCATTGTCTCCTATTACCGCCCCGAGATAACTCAGCCCCGTATCCACCTTCTTGCCTTTAACAACGGATTTTATGTTACCCCTGTCGATGCGCCTGTTAGCGGTAATGAATCCTGCCCCGAAGCGGCAATTCCTGCCGATTACAGAATCCCCGACGTAGCCTGAATGAAAATGAGTTCCTTCCTGGACTATAGAGTTTTTAATTTCAAAAAACGCTCCCGTCACAACGCCGCTCTCCAAATTGACAGGACCGCGCATAACGTTGTTTGCCCCTATCTTGCAATTTTCTCCTATAAAGCAGGGGCCGCTTATAACGGTATTGTCTCCGATAACAGTGTTATCTCCGATAGATACCTTCCCCTTAATAACCACGTTTTTTCCGATAGACGCCTTAGGGGAAATGGTTTTTTTAACATCCGAAACAACATCCATAGCCCCAAAAACATTCCAGGGATATTTAAGAGAAATCGGACTTTTCTTTAAAACCACCAAATCGGCTCCGTCTTTGCCGATGAGAAGATTAACGGCGTCTATTAAGCTATCCTCTTTTTTAATATCCTTGCCGTAAAAATCGAATATCTCCTTGGGGAAAATATATGTTTCGCTGGTTTTAATATCAGAAGGCTCCGTTCCTTTTCTGGGGTTCTCGATTATTTTAACCGCTTCTTTCCCTTTAAACTTTAACATCCCGAACTCCCACGGCGATTCTGTTTTAACGCCGGAAAGAACGGCTCTGCCCTTAAATTTACTTAAAAGAGCGGGCAAATAGG
>JAQUTZ010000015.1 GCA_028694095.1 Minisyncoccota bacterium
TCTCCGGCTACCTTGTCTAAAAGTTCCTGGGACTTCAAGCCCTTTTTCTCAAGCATTTCCTCAAAAAGAGGATTAATTTCGGTCATTTCTTCTCCGCCCAAAACATGCTTTCTGGTAAAAGAAACGGCAAAAAGCGGCTCAATTCCAGAAGAGCACCCGGCAATTATTCCTATAGTCCCCGTGGGAGCGATGGTTGTAGTAGTGGCGTTTCTCAATGGTTCGGCTCCTTCTTTATCATAAATGCTGCCCTTGAAATTCGGGAAAGGTCCTCTTTCTTTAGCTAATTCGCGGGAAGCAACCTTTGACTCGTCCTGGATAAACTTCATCACTTTTTCGGCGGTTTGGATGGCTTCCTTGGAGTTGTAAACCATTTCCAGACGAATGAGCATATCGGCAAATCCCATCACCCCTAATCCTATCTTTCTGTTGGCTCTGCTCATTTCTTCAATCTCTTTTAAGGGATAGCGGTTAACCTCAATGACGTTATCCAGAAATCTAACGGCCGTATGGACGGTATGCTTCATTTTTTCCCAGTCTATTTCCCATTTGCCGTCTCCCTTGGACTTGAGCATTCTTTGAAGGTTAATGCTGCCGAGATTGCAGCTTTCATAGGGAAGCAGGGGCTGTTCCCCGCATGGATTCGTGCTTTCAATTTCTCCTATTTTTGGAGTGGGATTTTCTTCGTTTATCCTGTCTATGAAAATAACTCCGGGATCGCCCGTTTCCCAGGCATAGTGGGTAATAAGGTCGAAAACCGACTTTGCCTTCAAACTCCCCCAAACCTGGCCGGTCCTGGGGTTAATTAAATCGTACTCTTCGTCTTTCTTGGCTCTTTCCATAAATTCGTCTGTGACGGCAACGGAAATATTGAAATTGGAAAGAATGCCCTCTTCATGCTTGGCGGTAATAAACTCCATGATATCGGGATGGTCCACTCTTAAAATTCCCATATTAGCTCCCCTTCTCTTGCCTCCCTGTTTAATGGTATTGGTAGCTGCGTCAAAGACAGTCATGAAGCTTATGGGTCCTGAAGCCACCCCCTTGGTGCTTTTAACCAAATCTCCCCTGGGCCTCAGCCTGGTAAAACTGAATCCCGTTCCTCCTCCCGACTGGTGAATTAAAGCTGAATCCTTCACCGCGTTAAAAATACTTTCCAGGTCGTCTTTAACTGGCAAAACAAAACAAGCGGCAAGCTGTTGGAGAACATTGCCGGCGTTCATTAAGGTCGGAGAATTTGGAAGGAAATCCAAGGAAGCCATTGTTCGGTAGAATTTCTCTTCCACTCCGAATAATTCTTCTTCGGTTAGGTCGGGATTGTAAATTTTCTCGGCCGAGGCGATGTTTTGAGCCACTCTCCTAAAAAGCTGCTGTGGAGTTTCGATTATTTTCCCGGCTTCATTCTTTTTTAAATATCTTGATTCTAAAATTCTTAAAGCGTTGGGAGTCAGTTTAGTCCTCACTTGATGGTTAAGTAGCCACCATTTTGCTTCTCGTATTTCTGTTCTTTTCCTTCGGTAGTTGTGGTAAGCCTCTGCGGTATCGGCAAGATTTTCTTTTTTAAAAACTTCTTCGACTACGTCCTGTATCTGCTCGACTTCGGGAATTTTTCCCTCTAATTTTTCGTTGAGAAGAGAAACAACTTTGTCTGCAAGTCCCTCAGCCATCTCTTCGCTCTTGCCGGTAGCGATTAAGGCTTTAGAAATAGCGGAAATAATTTTATCTTGGTCCCAGTCGACCACCCTGCCGTCCCTTTTTTTGATTTTATTGAATTTGCTTTCTACCATTTTTGTTTAATTGTATGTTAAATCGTTATTTCCGACTTTCTGATAAAAAAATCCTTTCAAGCGCAAAAGGAAGATTTAAACATTATTACATTTTACTCCCAAAAAAAAGCGGGGTCAAACCCCGTCAATCTCTCTATAACCGGAGACTTATCCACAAGCCCCCTACTCCTTATTTCTGGCCAAACCCCGTGGCAATAACCGTAATTTTCATCTCTCCCTTTTGAAGTTTTTTATCATTAACCGCTCCGAAAATCACTTTTGCTCTCGGATCGGCCTTCTCGGTGATAATTTCCGCTGCTTCGTTTATTTCGTTAAGGCTCAAATCGTCTCCGCCGCTTACGTTAAATAGTATTCCCTTGGCTCCCTTGATGGAAAAATCAAGCAATGGGGAATTTATAGCAAGACTGACTGCTGTTTCCACCCTCCTTTCCCCCTTGGCCCTGCCCATTCCAAAGAAAGCCGAGCCGGAATTCCGCATAATCGTCTTTACTCCCGCAAAATCAACATTTATTATTCCCGGAAGAATAATTAAATCGGTAATTCCCTGGACGGCCTGCCTCAAAACTTCATCGCAAGTCCAAAAAGCTTCGGTCAAAGTCTTATCTTTGTTTCCCTGCAAGAGGACTTTGTCATTGGGAATTATCAAAAGAGTATCCACTTTACCTTTTAGGTTCTCCAGCCCTTTTTTCGCCATCTGCGATCGGTAGCTTCCCTCAAATGAAAAAGGGGTCGTCACCACTCCCACCACCAAAGCTCCCAGGCTTTTTGCTATTTCGGCAACCACCGGAGAAGCGCCTGTTCCGGTACCGCCCCCTAGGCCGCAGGTAATGAAAACCATATCTGCTCCCTGAAGAAGCCGGGTGATTTCCTCCTTGCTTTCTTCAGCTGCCATTCTTCCCACTTCCGGATTCATTCCGGCTCCCAGGCCTTTGGTAAGATTTCCGCCTATTCTGAGCTTCTGATCGGCTTTGGCTTTTTTGATGTCCTGGGCGTCGCAGTTAATTACAGCCAAGTCCACTCCCTGGATTTTAGCTGTTACCATTCTGGAAACTGCGTTAGAGCCGGCTCCCCCCACGCCGACGACTTTTATTTTAGTACCGTAATTCATGGAATAAAGTTTTGGAAAATTCTTTTAATTTTTTTGGCCATCCCGCTGGAAATATGCGGCATGCTGGAACCTCCTTCGTCATCGAGATCGGCGGCCGACAAAACCAGTCCGGAGGCCGTGCTCCATAAGCTGTCGTCTTCGATTCCGCCTAACCCCTGGACTTTCCCCATTCTAACGGGAAGTTTTAATTCTTTTTTGGCCAGCTCTACTATCTTGGGAAGCTTGGCGCCTCCTCCGGTTAGAACTATGCCGGCGGGCAAGGGTCCCTTAAGCGGAGTTCTCTTCAGCTCTTTTTGGACCTGGTCGAATATCTCGCATACCCTGGCCTCTATTATTTTAACCAGCATTTTGTGGGAAAAAACCAGAACGTCTCCGTTGCCTTCTTCTTTGGGAAGCTCTACTTTTTCCTTCTTTCTTCCGCCCGTCCAAATGCAGCTGCCAAACTCTTTTTTAATCTGCTCGGCCAGCTCAACATCGGTTTTCAGCCCTACGGCTAAATCATTGGTTATTCTTTCAGATCCCACCGGAAAGACGGCGGCGTGCACCAAATCTCCCTCTTCATAAACAGCCATATCAGTAGTGCCGGCTCCAATGTCCACCAGGCAGACTCCCAGCTCTTTCTGTTGGGGAGTAAGAATCGACCTGGAACTTGCCAAGGCCGAAGGAATAACGTCTTGAATTTGAAAACCGGCGCTCAAAATAGCGCTGGTAAGATTTTTTAAAAACGGAGAAAAAGCGCAAAGAGCCAGAACGTCAACCTCCAGCCTCAATCCCTGCATATCGTAAGGCTCTTTTATATTCCCCTGGCCGTCAACGATAAACTCCCTTGGAAAAATATCCAGAATCTCCCTATTGGATGGAAGAGAGAAAGCCTGAGAGGCTTGAATGACTCTGTTAACGTCTTCTTCTGAAATCTTTTGGTCGGCTCTCGAAACCACCACCGTGCCGTGCGAGGGAGTGGAAAAAATATGACTCCCCCCTATGTTAGTATAAACGTCTTCTATGCGGTAGCCTGTCTGAGCTTGAAGCTGTGAAAGCGCGTCGCTGATGCTTTTTGAGACTTGGTCTATCTTAAAAACTACCCCCCTTCTAACCCCGAAAACCGGCGTGTTAACCTGCCCCATCACTTCTAGGGCGTTGGTTTCGGGATCCCTGGCCACGGCTATCGCCTTTATTGAACTCGTTCCGATATCCAGGCCGGCTATAACGTGGTTTCTGGCCATAAAACTTTAAGACGTTAATAATTCTTTGACTATTTTTGAAACTAAACCTCCGTCAGCTTTTCCTTTTACTTTGGGCATAAGAGCTCCCATTACTTTCCCCATATCCTTTTGGTCTTTTGCTCCGGTTTGCTGAATCGCCTCTTGAACTAATTTTTTAACTTCTTCTTCGGAAAGCTGCTCTGGCAGGTATTTTTGAAGAATTTCAGTTTCCTTTTTTTCTTTTTCAGCTAGCTCGGTTCGGCCCGCTTTTTCGTACTCTTGAGCGGATTCTTTTCTTTTTTTGACTTCGGAAGAAATCACGTCGACAATCTCTTCGTTAGAAAGGGCGCTTTTTTCGGCCAGCTCTTTTTCTTCCATGCTGGAATTCTCCTTGCTTATTTTATACCTCTTTTCCTTCTCTTTGTTCAAAAGAGCAGCCGTCAGCATCCTTAAAACGGAAACCTTAAGCTCTTCCTTTCCTTTAAAGGCTTCGTTTAACTCCTTGTTTATTTGTTCTCTTAAGTCCATTATATTTTGCCCAACTTTTTTAATTTGGCGTACTCTTTTCTCAGTTCTTCCTTCCTAAGGGCGGCTCTTTTTTGGGCTGTCTCGCTTTTGTTCCTTTGGTGGAAGCGGTTTTTCCTGGCCCTAATCAAAATACCGGCCTGCTGAACGCTCTTCTGGAAGCGGCGAACTAAAGATTGAGTGTTTTCTTTGTCTTGTTTTTTTACTTTTAGTGTCATAATGATTATTTTCTTAAGAAATCGGTTGAATTTCTTCGGAAAGCGGCGCTCCCCCGATCAAATGAAGATGAAGGTGGTCCACTTCCTGCCCTCCGTATTTGCCGACCCTGATTAACAATTTGTAGCCGTTCTGGGAAATTTCCAGATCTTCAGCTATTTTTTTGGCTGAAAGAATAATTTCTCCCATCAATCCTGCGTCTTCTTCATGCAGCTCAGCGACGCTTTTGATGTGCTTTTTGGGAATAACCAATACATGTACCGGAGCTATCGGATTTGCATCTTTAAAAGCAATAATGTTGTCGCTTTCAAAAAGAGTTTCCGCCGGTATTTCTTTTTTGGCTATTTTGCAGAAAATGCAGTCTGCCATACGCCTTACTTTAATCTTTTTTTAATCTCTGCCACCGCCCTATCCAGCTTAACCGAATCCTGCTTGCCCGTCTTCATATCCCTTATTAAAACGGAATCTTCCAGGGCCTCTTTTTGTCCGATTATCAAGGTATAAGGGACCTGGTATTTATCGGCGATTCTAAGCTGGGTTTTTAAGGAATCCCTGCCGAACGACTCGGCTACGGGAATCTTGGCTTTCCTCAGCTCCTCGAACAGCTTCAAGCTTTTTCTCTTAGCAAATCCGCCAAGCTGAGCCAGAAATACCCCTCTTCCCTGCTGCTGCAGAGAAGATTCTTTCTTGCTTCTCGCTTTCAATGTTTCCACTATTCTTTCCACTCCGGCAGCAGCTCCGCAGGCGGGAGTATCCTTTCCCCCGAGCAACCTGATCAGTCCGTCGTATCTTCCTCCGCCCACCAAAGAACCCATCTTTTCTCCTTCTTCCGTCTCTTCAAATATTTCAAAAACGGTTTTCGTGTAGTAATCCAGCCCTCTTACCAAGTATGGATTCAAACGGTAAGGCAAGTCAAGCTCGTCGAGAAACTCCAGTACTTCCTTAAAATGAGACTTGCAGGGTTCGCAAAGATGGTCGACTATCTGGGGAGCCTGAGCCTTCACGGGCTGGCATTTTTCTTCTTTACAATCCAGCACCCTCAAAGGATTTTGCTTTATCCTTCTCCGGCAGTCGGCGCACAATGAGCTCTCCCTGGATTTAAGATAGTTGGATAAAAGCTTTTTGTAGTAGGGGCGGCACTGGCTGTCGCCGATGCTGTTTATTTCTATGACCAGATTCTTGAATTTAAGCTCTGTGAGTATATTGTAAAAAATCTGTATAAGCTGGGCGTCCATAACTGAGTTCTGTTCTCCGAAAACCTCTAAATTGAACTGGTGAAATTGGCGGTATCTGCCCGCCTGGGGCCTTTCTGACCTGAAAAGAGGGCCGAAGGAATAGAATTTCAGAGGCTGGGGCAGATTAAACATGCCGTGCTCAATGTAAGCCCTGGAAACGCCGGCGGTAAACTCCGGCCTTAAAGCCAAATAATCCCCGCCCCTGGTTCTCAAAACATACATCTGCTTTTCAACTATGTCTGTAGACATTCCCACCCCTTTGGAAAAAAGTTCCGCTTCCTCCACAATGGGGGTTTCTATTTTATCAAATCCGTAAAATCCGGCCACCGAAGAAGCGGTACTGTAAAACTTCTGGAAATAAGGCTGGTCTTCTGGAAGTATGTCGTGCATTCCGGTTGGCGCTTGGAATTTTGGAGGTTTAGCCATAATTTAGTATTGAGGGGCTTCTATCTTTGCCATAGCGGCAATGGGCCAAGCCCTTAAAAAGACCCTGCCGATTATATTTCCCTCTGGAAGCGGGCCCCATCTGCGAGAATCGGAAGATACGGCCCTGTTGTCGCCGAGGACGAAATATTCGTTGTTATCCAAGCGGATTTCCAGATCGCCGCTGGTCGTGTAGGATTCCGGCAAATAATCCGATTCGTCCAAAGCCTGGGGAATGCCGTCCGCATATATGGTAATCTGCCCGTCTTCTATCACAACCGTTTCCGTTGGCAGACCCACTATTCTCTTAATGTACTTCTGCGAAGGATCGTTGGGATAATTGAAAACTATCGCTTCCCCTCTCTGCGGTCCTCTGAATTGATAGGTTATCTCGTCGATAATCAGATAATCTCCGTCGTAGAAAGTCGGCTCCATGCTCTGGCCCCTGACAAAAAATGGCTGAAAGACAAAATAGCGGATAGGGACGACTATCAGCAGGGCGATAATGACTATCTTGGAGACTTCCCAAATAAAGAAAAGAAAACTTTTCATATACTTTAATGATTATACCAAAATTTTCTTCAAATACAATAGGGTGTGATATAATAAAAACAGTTATGAAATTAATCATCGGCCTGGGAAACCCGGGCGGAAAATACGAGGGAACCCGGCATAACGCCGGATTTATGGCCATAGAGGAATTAAAGAAAGACAAGCCGGCTGGGTCTGTTTTAGCCAAGCCTAAAACATTCATGAACAACTCCGGCAAAGCCGTCAAGGAACTTGCGGACTATTACGGAGCCGAGCCGAAAGACCTTTGGATAATCCACGACGATATAGACCTGCCTTTCGGCGAATACAAGATATCCGAAAGCCGGGGATCAGCCGGGCACAAAGGAGTACAATCTATTATCGACCAGATGAAAACCAAGGATTTCAAAAGAATCCGCATAGGCATTTGCCCTGCAGCCGGCAAGCCGGAAAACGTTGAAGATTTCGTATTGAAAAAATTCGGTAAGGAAGAAATGAAGGAGCTGAAGGAAGTGCTCAAAAAAATAGCCGAAGAAATGAAAAACCGGGATTAAACTGATTAATCCCGGCCTTTAGCCGCTCAAGTCGCGGCTTTTATTTTTTTGATTATCTGGTCTTCCTTGATTTCTCTTTCTTTCCCCTGCTCGGTAATCACTGTAAAAAATCTGACATCTGGTCTTTTGTAAAAATCGTAGTCTATGATCTGGCCTTTTAGGTCTTCCCTGGATTCTTCGTCTTTAAACAGTATATTGTCTCCGACGGAAAAAATCCTTGATCTGCCCATTTTGCCCTCCTTATCTTTGATTTGACAAAGAGCCTGATATAATCTTATACTTCCTCTGGATGGAATTGTCAAGGAAAGAAACGGACACAATTTTAATAGCCAGCATCACCCCCTACTTTCTGGAAAAGGGGAATTTTTGGTTTGAAGAAAACTTTAAAAAGATAATCGAGGCAAGAAAAACCCAGTCGTTTTTCGAAGACAATCTGCTTCTTCTCGAAAAAAACCAGCAGTTTAATTTTTCCCAATTACTGAGAAAGCTGGACGAAATGGGATACGAGGTGGTTCAGCAAGTCTCAGCTCCGGGAGAAATTTCCAGGCGCGGCGGGACCGTTGATATATTTCCCTTAAATTCAATCCGGCCGGTTAGGATAGGATTCTACGGAAACAGCATTGAAAGCCTTGAATGGCTGCCCATGGAAGTGGAAGAAAATGAGGCCAGGAAAAGATTGAAAAAAAAGCTGAAAAACCAAAAGGTATATTCACAGCTTGGCGCATTGAAGTCCGGGGACTACCTCGTCCATCTCGACCACGGCATAGGCGTATACCAGGAAGAAATAATTCTGGAAGAAAAGGAATACCATGTTCTCCAGTACGCAGCCGGCGACAAGCTTTATGTTCCCAAAGAGCTGGAAAGGAAATTGTCCAGATACGTTGGTTTTACAAAACCCCTGGTTTCAAGGCTGGGATCTTCAATTTGGGGAAATACCAAGAGAAGAGTCAAAGAGGAAACTGAAAAGCTGGCCGCTGAACTTCTTTCTATTTACGCCAAGAGGCAAATCGCCACCCGTCAGGCTTACTTCAGAGATGAAGATATGGACGGAAGGATAAGGGAAACTTTTCCCTATATCGAAACTCCCGACCAAATCCAGGCGATAGCCGACATTGATAAGGATTTGGAGGAATCGGAGCTGCCGATGGACAGAATAATCTGCGGGGACGTGGGTTTCGGAAAAACGGAAATTGCATTGAGAACCATCATGAAAGCGGTCAGCGGCGGCAGGCAGGCGGCCATGATCTGCCCCACCACCATCCTGGCTTCCCAGCATTTCCAAAACTTCCAATCCCGGCTGGCCGGATTGCCGGTGAAAACGGCTTTGATGAGCAGGCTCCAATCCAAAACGGAACAAGGGAAAATAGCGGCTAAATTAAAGTCGGGAGAGATTGATATCGCCATAGGCACCCACCGGCTGCTTTCTTCCGATATAGAGTTTAAAAACCTGGGAATTCTTGTAATCGACGACGAGCAGAGATTCGGGGTGCAGCAAAAAGAAAAACTGAAGAAGATAAGGCCGGGACTGGATATTCTTTCTCTTTCCGCCACCCCCATCCCCAGGACCCTCTACCTGGCCCTCTCTTCTTTAAAAAAGATAACCATAGTCAAAACCCCTCCGCTGGAAAGGCTGCCTGTAAAGACTTTCATAAAACCTTGGTCAAAAGAAACAATTAAAAAAGCTATATTAGAGGAGCTTCAAAGAAAAGGCCAAATATACTATTTATACAACCGCGTAGAAACCATTGAGGGGGTTGCTAAACTCCTTAAAGAATTGGTGCCGGAAGCCAGAATAGGAATAATCCACGGAAGGATGTCTGAGCGCCAAATGCTAAAAACCATGGAGCAGTTCCAGGCAAAAGAAATTGACGTGCTGGTGGCCACCACGATAATCGAAAACGGACTGGACCTGCCCAACGTTAATACCTTGATAGTGGCTGACGCCGGACGACTGGGGCTCAGCCAGGCCTACCAGATTAGAGGACGAGTCGGCAGATCGAAAACCCAGGC
Source organism: Minisyncoccota bacterium (assembly GCA_028694095.1). Taxonomy (GTDB): domain Bacteria; phylum Patescibacteriota; class Minisyncoccia; order Minisyncoccales; family MHMH01; genus JACOYH01. The sequence continues at coordinate 9,589 of JAQUTZ010000015.1, forward strand.
AAAGGCCTATTTCCTCCACGGAAAAAAACTGACGGACTTAGCTAGGGAAAGATTAAAGGCTCTGAGGGAAGCAGAAGAACTCGGATCGGGATATAAGATAGCTTTGAGGGATTTGGAAATCAGAGGGGCGGGCAACATTTTAGGCAAAGAACAGGCAGGAACCATCAACCAAGTCGGCCTGAATCTTTATTGCCAAATGCTATCTGAAGCCATTGAAAGAATGAAAGAAACTTCCCATCAAATTCAAGAGGATTAATATGCCTATTTTTGTAATATCGAATAAATCGTGCTTAAATTAAGAAAACAATGAAGCTGGTCATAGTAGAGTCGCCAACAAAATCAAAAACGCTGCAGGAATTCTTAGGGCCTGAATATAAGGTCCTCTCTTCCTACGGACACATCAGAGACCTTCCCAAAGGCTCTCTTGGCGTTGATATAGAAAAAGACTTTGAGCCCAAATATGTTACTCCGACTAAATCCAGAAAAGTGGTTACCGCTCTAAAAAAAGAACTGGAAAAAAGCGACATGGCGATACTGGCCACCGATGAAGACAGAGAAGGAGAAGCCATTGCTTGGCATTTGGCCCAAACGCTCAACTTGAACGAAAAAAATCCCTACCAAAGAATCGTCTTCCATGAAATCACCAAACAGGCCATACTGGAGGCTCTGGAAAAACCAAGGGAGATAGATATAAATTTAGTTAACGCCCAGCAGGCGAGAAGGGTTTTAGACAGAATCGTGGGCTACAAACTCTCCCCTTTCTTATGGAAAAAAGTGGCAAGGGGGTTATCCGCCGGCAGAGTCCAATCGGCAGCCGTCAGATTGGTGGTCGAGCGCGAAAGAGAAATAGAAAAATTCAATCCGCAGGAATACTGGAGCGTCGCCGCCCTATTGAGTAAAGCCGAAGTCCAATCAACGGAATTCGAAGCGATTTTATCCAAGAAGGAAGGAAAACCGCTGGAGAAGCTGGAGATAAAAAACAAAGAAGAAGCGGAAAAAATAGTTAAAAATCTGGAGGGAGCCGAATATAAGGTGGAAAATATAGAGAAAAAAGAAACCAGGAAGAATCCCCTGCCGCCGTTTACTACTTCCACCCTCCAGCAAGATGCTTGGAAAAAACTGCGGTTCCCGGCAAAGTTAACCATGAGGATTGCCCAAAACCTCTATGAAAGAGGATTCATCACTTACCACAGAACGGACTCTTTGAATCTTTCCGGATTGGCGATAGGAACAGCCAAAAAATTCATAACGGAAACATACGGAGCGGAATACCACCAGTTCAGGAAATACAAAAGCAAAGGCCGGGCTCAGGAGGCCCACGAAGCCGTAAGGCCGACTTTTCCGGAACGAACTCCTGACAGCCTAAAATCCGAAGCAAAGGTGGAAGAAAACCAGGTGAAGCTTTACCGGCTTATCTGGCAAAGATTTATAGCCTGCCAGATGGCCTCTGCCATTTTCGATTCGATGGCAGTCGACATTAAAGCTAAAGAGTATACTTTCAGAGCCAACGGCCAAACGCTGAAATTCGACGGATTCTTAAAAGTTTACCCCGTAAAATACGAGGAGTCGGAGCTGCCTGTTTTGGAAAAAGAAGAGCTGCTTAAGCTTCTGGAGCTCAAATACGACCAGCACTTTACCCAGCCGCCGGCCAGATATACCGAAGCCAGCTTGATTAAAGCCCTTGAGGCGGAAGGGATAGGAAGGCCCTCTACTTACGCTCCTATTATTTCTACTATTCAAGATAGAAACTACATAGAAAAAAACGAAAATCGGTATTTCCAGCCCACTGAAATAGGCTTGGTGGTAAACGATTTACTGGTAGAGCATTTTCCGAAAATCGTTGATATCAAGTTCACTGCCGAAATGGAAGAAAAGCTGGACGAAGTTGCCGAAGGCAAAGCCCAGTGGAAAGAAATCATCGGGGAATTCTACGGGCCCTTCGCCGAAAATCTGGAGAAGAAATATGAAGCAGTTCAGAAAAAGGGCTTCACTGAAAAACCGACCGACAAAACCTGCCCCAAATGCGGCGCTCCCTTAATAATGAAGCTGGGAAGATTCGGAAAATTCTACGCCTGTTCCAAGTTTCCCGAATGCAAATATACGGAATCTCTTCCGGAAAATATTCTGGGGGTTAAGTGCCCGAAATGCGGAGAAGGAGAATTAGTTGAAAAAAGAACCAAAAGAAAGAAGATATT
>JAQUTZ010000048.1 GCA_028694095.1 Minisyncoccota bacterium
GACTAAATTAGTCAAGCCTTATCTCAATATTTATCCTCTCGGCATCCTTTGGGGACCTTTCCACCCAGAAGGGCCAGAGGTCGACTTTAGCCTTAGAAACCTGAGGATAGTCTCTTAAAATTCTGGTAATAGCCTCGGGGTTCTTGTCTTTCACTGTTTCCTTGAGATTACTCTTGTCGATTTCCTGATACGTCTGGCAGCTTATTTCCAGAGTGAGTTCAATCCTGTTCTCATCCATAACTACCTCTTCAACTGTATATTCTACCTGTAAAGAATCTTCGTGCAATAGCTGGCCGGAAGAAATAACCGACATCAAGTAATTTTTCGCAAACTCCCTGACCTCTGATTTTTGAAATACCATCGCTTTTCCTTCTGATTCGGCTTCTGCCCAAAAATCAGAAAGCTCTTCTCCCACTTCTCCTATAGTTTCAAAATTAACTATTTCCAAATCTATGGCGCCTTCCAAAATAACGTAGTCGCCTTCGGAGGGAACCATTTTCTCTAGAGCCGCTTTTGACTCTTCCAATGCCCTGGCAGTCAACTCGCTCCTGGCTCTTTCAATATCCTCTTGGGTTATTTGCGGAACTTCGCGGCTGACCCCGCCGGCTATTGATTCTGACGATTTGGCGTATATCGAGGTGTAAGCTGCGGTTCCAGCCAATCCCGGCAAAGAAAAAGTAGAAGGACCGATATTATATTCGTCGCCGGCCTGATCGGCTACAACTTCCACCTCAACGGTTCCCGGCACCAACTTGCTTCCCTCATAATGAGCTCCGGGTATATTCACTCTTTCCAGGCTGCGAAAAAGCTTGCCGTCGCCGGAAACAAACCTGGTATTAGCGACCAGAGACTGGATGTTGGTGGAATAGGCATTGTAAACGGTTATGACTCCTGAGGCCTTCTCTGTTTTAAGTTTTGTGCTGGAAGAGTCAAACTGGTCTGAAACGAATTTAACCACCTCGAAAGCTTCTCCGGTAATATCTCCCGACCCCCCCGCGTAAACGGTTGCCTTAACGCTTTCGCTAATCTCTTCTTTTACCGGCCATATTTCCACCTCTGCTTTCGGTTCTATGAAAATCCAGCCTAAAAGCATTACCAGAATAATTCCCCCGATTATAAAAAGAGGGGTCTTTTTGAAGGAAACCCGGGGAGCTGCCGGCAAAGAGGGCTTGGGTTTTTCCGGCCTAACGGCGTCTTCTTTCCTGGGTTTTGGGGCGGCGGGAGAAATTTCTCTCTGTGGCGGAACCACGTCAAAAACTTTTTTATTCTGAGACATAGCTTATTGATTTATTCTAACATAAAAAGCTTTACTCCAATATAGCCCTTATCCTTCTTACTCCGGCTCCCGAAGATTCCTCCTTAACTATCTTAAAGCTTCCCAATTCGCCGGTGCTTTGAGTATGGGGTCCTCCGCAAATTTCCTTGGAAAAATCTCCTATGGAATAGACCGTAACTGTTTCCGGGTATTTTTCTTTAAAGAAAGCCATCGCTCCCTCTTTGATTGCGTCAGCATATTTCATCTCCCGCTTTTCCACCTTTAAATCCTCCTCGATTTTTTGATTAACCATATCCTCTACTTCTTTTATTTCCTCGGGAGTCATCTTCTGTGTATGGGCAAAATCGAACCTGAGACGCTGGGCGGTTATATCCGACCCCATCTGCCTGACATGTTCCCCTAAAACCTTTCTCAAGGCCGCGTGGAGCAAATGGGTGGCGGTATGGAGCTTAGCGGCTTCCTTGCCCGCCCCCGCCCCCACTCCGCCGAACTTCTTTTCCACTCCTGCTCTAGAAACTTTTTTGTGCTCCTTTAGGGCCTCCTCAAACCCCTGCTCATCTACATTCAATCCCTTCTCCTTCGCCAGTTCTTTGGTCAGCTCCAGGGGAAATCCGTAAGTATCGAAAAGATGGAAGGCTTTGCTCCCGTCTATGTCGCCCTCTGCGGCAATCTTTTCAAACTGCTTCAATCCTCTTTCAAGGGTTTTTGAAAACTTGCTTTCCTCCTCTCGGATGGCATCGACTATTTCTTCTTCTTTGGATATGAGATAGGGATAAGCTCCGCCGTACATTTTAATTACCTCTTTTGCCAAAGGAATTAAAAAATTGGAAGGGAAATTAAGAAGCCTCCCGTATCTCATCGCTCTTCTTAATACCCTTCTTAATATATATCCTCTTTCAACGTTCGAGGGCAAAATTCCCTCTGAGGCCAAAAAAACCGAGCCCTTTATATGGTCGGCAATAATGCGGTAAGGATGAGGATTTTGAGAATAAGGGTCGGGGGAATGCTCGCTTATCCTGACCAGTAAAGGTTTGAAGAGATCTGTATCGAAAACCGATTCCCCTCCCTGCACCACCATAGCCAGCCTTTCCAGGCCCATTCCCGTATCCACCCCTTTTTCCTTCAACAGGGTAAGATTTTTATCCTTCGACTGATTATATTCATTAAAAACCAGATTCCATATTTCCACGAACCTGCCGCAGTCGCAATTCGGTCCGCATCCGCTTCCCTTTTCGCAGGGAGTCCCGGTCAGATCGAAATGCACTTCCGAAGTTGGACCGCAGG
>JAQUTZ010000049.1 GCA_028694095.1 Minisyncoccota bacterium
CGGCGGAACAGCCGACCTTATTCAAGGGCTTACCAGGCGCCCCCATAAAAAAAGGGGGGTGATCGTTTACGATACAGATCCCAAGACTTTGGTTAAAAAGCTTATCAGGGCCATTAAAAAAGAAAAAGGAGCATAACAATATTTTTAAAATATGGAGAAAAGAAATATTATAGTAACCACAGTTTTATCAATTCTTTTTCTTGCCGCCTTTTGCGCTTTAGCCTGGCAGGAGCCGTCTCAGGATCCGCCTCAAGGCAACGTTCCTGCCCCTCTTAACGTGGGAAGCGCTTCTCAGACAAAAGAGGGGATTTTAAGCATTTCCGTCGGGGGAGGCGACGCCTTAACCGTCCAAAGCGGCGGCGATTTGAAAATCTATGCCCCGGACGGCGAGGGATACGCTCTTTTGTATGTTGATTCTAGCGGAGAGCTAACTACTCCCGGCGACTTGCAGGTCGGAAGCGTTTCCGTTAAAGGGGACGGGACAATTTCTTCAAACCTTAATGCCGACAAGCTTGACGATTACCACGCTGCCGATTTACTGGCCCAAACGGGAGGAGGAAGTGCCATATATTATCTAAAATGCCAATGGACCAGATCGTCTTTCAGATATTTCGGCGGAAGCTACTCTTCCATCTATAAAACCGAATGCGAGGCGGGCTCTACCAGCTGTACGCCGCCTTCTTGCGCCAGCGGCGATACCAGCTTGGGAACGAGCTGCGTTGCTAACGGCGCGAGTAGAGCGAATATAGGTGCTTCAGATGATCACTGTATAACGACTGTCGGTTATTGCGAAAGAGTTTGCAGAGACGAGTAATATGTCCCAAAAATTAAAGCCAATCATTGTGGTTGCAGTAGTAATTTTGATTGTTTCGGGAGGATTTTATCTCTGGCAGGGCTACGGATGGATGGTGGGAACGGATGCGTCCTGCGTCAAAGCAGAAAACCATGATATTGCGGGACGGTCTCTCGAGCCGCTGCTGGCTGACGGCCAAGAAGTAAAAGGTTTGGTCGGATACTATGAATGCAATCCCGCAAAGAGAGGGCAAGTCGCAATTTTAGAGTTTAAAACCAAAGAAGAGTCTTTCGTTAAAAAAATAGCAGGCCTTCCGGGCGATTCGGTGGAGTTTACGGAAGAAGGCTATATTAAACTTAACGGGAAAGTATCGAACAACTCGGCCGGAGAGCTCCATTTGTTTTCAGAAGCAAGCCGAAATCTGATTACCATTCCATTAAATAATGATAGAATACCAGAGGGAAAATATTTAATGCTTTCGGAGGAAACCTCTTCTTCGGCTTTCGATTCAAGGCAATTCGGATTCGTTGAAAAAGAGCATTTAAAAGGTCGAGTTATATATTAAGCAATCAATAATATGGCAGACGAAGGAAAACCAATAGGCGAAATCAGCCACTACTTCAGCAACATCGGCGTGGCAGTTATAGATTTGACCGACACTCTTAAGGACGGGGATGAAATCAGGGTTGTCGGAGGAGAGACCGATTTTACCCAGCAAGTAAGTTCAATGGAAGTCGACCGAGAGAAAGTCCAGGAAGCCAAGAAGGGTCAGAGCGTCGGGCTGAAGGTGGAACAAAAAGTTAGGGAGGGGTACAAGGTTTACAAGGTATAAGATTATTTCGCCGATAGATTTAGTTGTCACTTTAAGTGGCACCCTAAATTGAATTTGAATAATGAGCCAATATTATCCTCGCCAAAAAGAATTGAATGAAGTTAGGGGGCATTTTAAGCCTCGGGGTCCGAAATCAAAAAAGATAGAACAGGAATACGGACCCGGAAAGGCCGATGTTTTAGTCTGTAAAACCTGCAAGGCTTTTTATTGGTATAAGTCCTGGCACCACAACTTAGCCGATTATCCGGAATTAAATCAAAAAAAGAGGATAAAATTTACTGTTTGTCCTGCCTGCCAGATGATAAAGAGCAATAAATACGAGGGAGAAATCCGCATTTACAAAGCGCCGTCAGGAATAAAGAAGGGGATAAAAGATTTAATTAGGAATTATGGGAAAAGAGCTTTTAAGGACGATCCCATGGACAGGGTGATTTCCGTGGAGGACGTAACCCTTAGGGGCCAGGGAAAATTCATGAGGATAAGAACAACCGAAAACCAGCTTGCCAAAAGGCTGGCTAAGAAAATCAGCGAAGTTTACAGGGGAAAGTTCGAGCTTTCTATCAGCCATTCAAAAAAAGAGGACACGGCCAGGGCCACATTAACTTTCAAAGAAAAATGATTTCAATTTTTATTGCCGCCGTGGGCGGCGGAGTTTTAAGGGGACTGGTGGGATTCATTAAGCACCAGTTTTCATATAAAGACGTGGGTTTCAAGCTCACTTATTTTTTAGCGATGATGTTTTTGTCCGGGGTGGTGGGTCTTCTGGCAGCTTTTGCCGTTAAGGAAACCGGCTTTACTCTTTTGGGTTCTTTTACGCCGGCCTTGGCTTTTATTATCGGTTATGCCGGAGGAGACTTTATTGAAAACATTTACAAGATAATCATTAAAAAGTCTTCATTCTATGAGTCTCTTTAGACAAATTTCAGGAT
>JAQUTZ010000016.1 GCA_028694095.1 Minisyncoccota bacterium
TTGCGGCCACGCTATTGCCATTTCCGATATGATTTGCGAATTGATTAAAGGTAAAACCCTTGATGACGCTTTAAAAGTCGGATACGAAGACATCAAAGAAGAAATCGGCCCTGTTCCTCCGGTTAAAATCCACTGCGCCGCTTTGGCCCAGGCCGGAGTAAAGGCGGCGGTCGAAGATTATAAAAAAAAGAACAAATAAAACTATGTACCAAATGCCTGATTTTCCCAAGATAAAACTTCCCAAGATAAAACTTCCGAAGATTTGGAAGTCCAGGGGCCTTTGGCTGATAGTTCTGACGGTTGTTTTGTCTTCGTCTTTCGGATTTCTGGCCGGAAGCGTGGCTGGCAGCTTTTTATATCTCGAAGCCAAAGATTACCTGTCAAAATTTGAAATAAGCCTGCCGGAATTCGGCGAGCAGGAAGAGACCGTAAAATATATTCCCCAGACCACCCACGAAGAGAAAATTATTTCTGCCGTGGAAAAAGCCTCACCTGCCGTGGTCAGCATAATCGTCAGCAAGGACCTGCCGGTTTTCGAGGAGTACTACTACAATCCCTTCGGGGACGATTCGCTTTTCGATATTCAAATTCCCCAAAGGCGGCAAATAGGAACCGAAGAGCAGGAAATCGGCGGGGGAACGGGATTTATCGTTTCCGAAGACGGGATGATACTGACCAATAAGCACGTGGTTTTGGATGAGGAAGCTCAGTACACTGTTTTTACCAACGACGGAAAAAGCTTTGAGGCAAGGGTTTTAGCCAGGGATCCAGTCCAGGATTTGGCTATTTTAAAAATAGAGACGGAAAAATTAATAGACGGTTCCGGCGACTTAAAGCAAATATCCTTTCCGGTTATACGGCTGGGCGATTCCGAGAGCCTCCAAATAGGGCAGACCGCCATTGCTATCGGAAATGCCCTGGGTGAATTCAAAAATACCGTTTCTGTCGGCGTTGTTTCGGGATTGGATAGAACTATCACAGCTTCCGGAGCCGGCATCACCGAAGTGATAGAGGAGGTCATTCAAACGGATGCTGCCATTAACCAGGGGAATTCCGGAGGGCCTCTTTTGGATTTAAGCGGCAAGGTGATAGGAATTAACACCGCTACGGTTATCGGCGCCCAAAGCATCGGCTTTGCCATTCCCGTAAATAAAGCAAAGAGGGACATTGAGCAAGTAATGGAAACAGGCAGCATAACCTATGCTTTTTTGGGAATTCGCTATTTTACGATTACCCCTGAAGTCCAGGAAGCCAACGATTTGCCTGTAAGCGAAGGGGCGTGGGTATCCAGCGGAGACGGCGAGGCTGCCGTAGTCGAAGATTCGGCTGCAGACAAGGCCGGCATTTTGCAGGGAGATATAATTTTAGAGTTTAACGGCGAAAAACTAACCGCTGACAATACGCTTAGGGAAATGATTTACAATCAGTCTCCGGGTGACGTGGTGGATATGAAAGTATTAAGGGACGGAGAGGAAATGACTTTGCAAGCCACCTTGGAAGAGTGGGAGGGGTAGTGTAACAAGATTCCCGCTAATCCGTCATAATTTTAATATGAAGAATTCGATGAATCTAACCGTTAACCTGTTGGTTGTCGTCGTTAGTAAACGGCGCACGGTTAGGTTCATGTAGTTAACAAGCAAAGACAAAAATCACTGGACCTGGCCGAGCGCCAGGCCTTTTGATTTTAAGGCTCCAGCTCCGCTAACATCGGAGCTAGGCCTAAGCGGGAGGCGCGTCCGGCGAACATCCGGACCTTCTCCCGCTTTCCTTTCGGGGGGTTGATTTCCCTTAATTTTTTGTTAAACTGGATTGTGATACAATATGAATATGAACGGAGGAAACTTTACCCATAAAGCTCAAGAGGCGATTCTAGCCGCCCAAGACGCGGCCAGGCAGGCCGGTCAGCAGCAGGTCGATGCTCTGCATTTGCTTTTAGCGCTCATTTCCCAGGAAGGAAGCGTGGTTTTAACATTGTTGCAGAAGATGGCAGTAGATATTGAAGGATTGGAGAAAAAAACTAAAGCTGCTTTGGAAAAAATTCCCTCGGCAGCCGCTCCCCAGGCGATGGGCCAATTTTATTTAACCCAGGACATGAATAAGGTTCTGGAGCGGGCAAGACAGGAAGCCATGAAAATGGGAGACGAGTTCATGTCAGTCGAGCATTTCTTTTTGGCTCTGCTGGATAGCGACGTTAAAGCCAGAGACATTTTAGAAAAAGCAACTTTCTTGCAATCCGGGGGCGAGGGATTAAACTTCGGAAAACTTAATTACGAAGAAGCTTTAAAGGTTCTTTCTGAAATCAGGGGAGGGACAAAAATTACCGACCCGGATCCCGAATCCAAATACCAGGTCCTAGAGAAATATTCCAAAAACTTAAACGAACTGGCCCGCCAAGGGAAATTAGACCCGGTTATAGGACGGGACAATGAAATCAGAAGGCTGATGCAGGTTCTTTCCCGCAGAACTAAAAACAATCCTGTTTTAATAGGGGAAGCCGGAGTGGGAAAAACCGCTATTATCGAAGGATTGGCCCAGAAGATAATTAAGGGAGAGGTGCCGGAGTCTTTGAGGGGCAAAGACGTTATTTCCCTTGATTTAGGCTCTCTTGTGGCCGGTACCAGGTACAGGGGGGAATTCGAAGACCGGGTTAAGGCCTTATTGAAAGAAATCAGCAAAGCCGGAGGCAAATACATAATATTCATCGACGAACTCCATACTTTAGTGGGAGCGGGAGCGGCTGAGGGCGCAATTGACGCCTCCAACCTTTTAAAGCCCGCTTTGGCCAGGGGAGAATTGAGGGCTATTGGAGCCACCACCTTAAAAGAATATCAAAAATACATTGAAAGGGATCCCGCTCTTGAGAGGAGGTTCCAGCCGATTTACGTGTCAGAGCCTTCCGTTGAAGATACCATTGCCATATTGAGGGGTATAAAAGAAAAATACGAAGTCCATCACGGAGTAAGGATTAAAGACTCGGCTTTAGTGGCTGCGGCCGAATTGGCAGCAAGGTACATTACAGACAGGTTTTTGCCGGACAAGGCAGTCGATTTAATGGATGAAGCCACCTCCGCTTTGAGGCTGGAAATAGAGTCTGAGCCTACCGAGCTGGAGCAGCTTAAGCACGAAATTCAAAAGATTGAAATAGAAAAAGCTGCCATGAAGACGGAAAGCGGAGCTGCCGCTAAAAAGAAGATTACCGCCCTAAACCGGGAATTGGCTGACCTTAAAGACAAGGCTAATAACTTGGAGCTTAAATGGAAAACCGAAAGAGATTTAATACAGAAAATCAGGGGCCTGAGGAAAGAAGTGGAGAGTTTGACCTTCCAAACCGAAGTTGCCCAAAGGGAGGGCAATCTCGAAAAGGTGGCTGAAATAAAGTACGGGGAAATCCCCGAGCTTTTGAAGGAAATTCAAAAGAAGGAAAAAGAATTGATTCGTTTCCAGAAAAAGCACCGCATATTGAAAGAAGAAGTCGGAGAGGAGGACGTGGCCAGGGTGGTTTCCCGCTGGACGGGGATACCCTTAACCAGGTTGATAGAGGAAGAAGCTAGAAAACTGGAGAAAATGGAAGGCATTTTATCCAAGAGGGTTATTGGCCAGAAAGAAGCCATAGTGGCCGTCTCCAACGCCATTAGACGCTCCAGGGCCGGTATTTCAGAGCAGAACCGCCCCTTGGGGTCTTTCCTATTTTTAGGACCGACCGGAGTTGGAAAAACCGAAACCGCCAGAGCGCTGGCCGGATTTCTTTTCAACGACGAGTCATCCTTAGTCAGGCTGGATATGTCAGAATATATGGAAAAGCACACGGTTTCTAAAATTATCGGCTCTCCTCCGGGTTATGTCGGATACGATGAAGGGGGCCAGCTGACAGAGAAAATCAGGAGAAGGCCCTATTCGGTTATTCTTCTGGATGAAATAGAAAAAGCCCATCCCGACGTCTTTAACATTCTTCTGCAGATATTAGAGGATGGAAGATTAACCGACGCTAAAGGCAGAACAGCTTCCTTTAAAAACGCCATCTTGATAATGACTTCCAACATAGGCTCAGAATATATAGCCAAGATGAGCGCTTTGGGATTTTCCGAAGATTCAGCAGAAGGGGAGAAAAAAGGCTTGAAGAGTAAAGTAATGGACGCCTTAAAAGAAAGCTTCAGGCCGGAATTTCTGAACAGGATAGACGAAATCGTCATCTTCGATTATCTTGGAAGAGAAGAAATTAAGGAGATAGTTGAATTGGAATTAAACAAGGTCATAGGAAGGCTGGCGGGCAAGGACATCAGCATTAAAATCAACCAGCCGGCTAAAGAACTTTTGGCCGAAAAAGGGTTTGATCCGCACTTAGGAGCAAGGCCTCTTAAAAGAGTAATTCAAAAACTGGTTTTAGATCCTCTTGCTCTAAAGATAGTTTCCGGAGAGATAGGCGGCAGTGATAAGATTGTTATTGATGTCGAGGATAGCAGGATAGTTTTCAGGACTCCCCAGGACTTAGTTAAGAAGAATAAAAAAACAGAGAAGATCTCGGTTTCTTAAACAATGTCAAAAACAATCCTCAAAGCGCTTGCGGTATTCCTATTGGGAGTTTTAGGCGGGGTCTGGTCGCAGACCTCCCTTTTGCCTTATCTGGCTGAAAATTCTCTTTTCCAGAATCTTATTTCCCTTGATTATTTGGGAGAAAGGCAGGTGACGGTCAATCCCACTCAGACGATTACCGTTCAAGAGAATACCGCTTTGACGCAGACTGCAGAAAGGGTGGATAAAACGGTTGTGGGAGTGAGAACGGAAACAGTTGATGGAAAAATACTGGAAGGTTCCGGCCTTGTGGTGACCTCGGACGGCCTTATCGTTACCTTGGCTGATTTGGTTCCCCAGGGTTCGGAATTCTACTTTTACGTGGACGGCCAGTGGCCTTCTTACCAAATATTGAAGCGGGATTTGGAAAACAATTTGGCCCTGGTAAAACTGGGTGAGGGGGGATTGAGTACTACCGGTTTTGCTGATTTAAATAAAACTAAGATAGGGGAAAGAGTTTTACTATTAGAAATGGAGTTCGAGGAGGTAGAGGCAGCTACCGGTACCGAGATGCTGTTACTGCCGGTTCCCAATATTGCCGTAAACGAAGGAATTATTTCCTCTATTTCAGAGGATGTCGTTAAAACGAATATTCAGGATTCCCAGGCGGCCGGCAGTCCTTTGTTTAATATAGCAGGGGATATAATCGGCCTCAGTCAGGTTAATGAAAACGGCAGAGTTTCCGCCATACCTATATCAGTAGTTCGCAGTTTTGTAGGATTTTAGATTAATCCGTTAGTTTAAATTAAAAAGCCTCCGGTGAGCCGGAGGCTTTTTGTTTAATCGTCGTGGGGAGGGACTTTTATCGTAGTGAACCGCGGGACCTTGATAGTAGCTACGGTTTTTCTGCATCTGGGGCAGTAGCTGACGGTGCGGTTATTGTCGTCCTCTCCGAATCTCAGTCTTTCTCCGCAAAAATGGTATCTGTCGCCGATATTGGCTTCGCCGACGTCTTTCAGCTTGAGTTTTTTGGCAATCTTCCTGTATTTTCCCGACAATTTAGATTCCTCCTTGTTTTGAAAGTGGCTAATAAAAATACTATCTTATATTTCGTCTCGAAGTCAAGGAGAGCTGTGCTGCGTCTGGATTTTATTTATACACGCCCTGGCGATGTCCGATACGGATAATCATAATAAGCAGAATTTTTTTATAAACTTTATAAATTATCCTATATGGCCAAATCCGATAAGAATAAAGTCCCTTCAGGTCGCCTTGCATCTTTTTACCAGAAAGGGGATCGTTTGAGATGATTGTTAGGGCGGTTAAAATCCTTTTTCTTTTTTCAGGACCGATGGCATTAAGGTCTTTTTGTGCTTTTTCGGAGAATTTTAATTGCCAGGCCATTTAATCATTTTTATTGGTTGCTATATACCCGTATTTAGCCATTATGTCATCAAGGGTAGCCCATTTTTTGTAATCACCCGTTTCTACCGCCTTATCTATCTTTTTAATATCTTTTTTCAGGTCGGGGAATTCCCTCTTAATTTCTATGGTTTCTTGCCAAGATTCAAACTCTTCGGCAGACATAACGACAACTTTCGGTTTGCCCTTTTCAGTTAGAGTATAATAAGTAGAAGGTTTTTGGACCTCTTCAGCTATTTTGAATATTTTTTTTCTCCCTTCAGATATGGGTAGGGTGGTTTTTACTTCCATAGTACATTGAATAAATATTTATCCTATATGTACATAATAACGTACATTATATTAACTTGTCAAGCCTAGGGGCCGCACCCGCTCGGCCAAATATCATTATCCTCGTTTTCTTCAAAGGTAATCCCGTTTAAATTTGGACAATCGCTCCCCCTCCAGATACCAATCCGATTATTCTTAATAACTACACCTTCCGTGCTGGAGCTGAAATTGGCTTCATTTCTTAATTCCACCCCTATCCTATTATTCTCGATTAAAACATCTTTTAAAACAAGATTTATTTCCTCCGCCGTAATTGCCCCGGCGTGCCATGATACAGTTTGGTAGAATCCCCCTCCTCTGACTACTACGTGCTCCAATATTGAATTAGTGCTGGAGGCTGAAAATTCAATATAATCCCAGTAGCCGGCAAATAGTGAGGTGCTGGTGCTGTCATTGTTGGTGTCGCCGCCGTACCCATCATCACTAAATGCCGTAAAAATTATTTTTTCATTTTGGTTACCCTGAGCCTTTAATGTTCCATTGACGGTTATTTCACGACCTTCCTTGAATTTAATAATTACTCCCGGCTGGATGATTGCGGTACTGCTTGCGGGAATGGTTATTTGCCTGTTTTCAATAACATATGGGATATTATCTTTCTGTAGACTAATTTGGTCGGATTCCCCTATTAGTCCAAAACCGGTTATTAATATTCCGTTGCTCTCAGTATTGTTTTCAGCCTCATTGCCGGAAAATTGACCACAAAGAGAATTGGTTTCAATCGGGGTAACATTGTCGGTAAAAATATTGTTTTTGACTAAAAAATCAATACAAGTGGCAATTCGAATTCCAACGTCATTATTTTGAAAAGTTGAATTTTCAATTATGACTTCGGAGTCGTCTCCTTCCAAATGGATTGCCGCTGTATAACCCTTGTTATAATTATCGTTCCCGTTATTTAAAAATTGAGTATTTTGGATAATAACTTCAGTATTGCTTGCCCAAAGGCCTCTGGTATCCGAATTCTTTATAACTGAATCTTTTATTTCAATTTCTGCCCCCTCGGCCTTAATTATTGCTTCAGTATCAGTGTTAAATGTACACTCTACGCTAAATCCTGGACAGGGCAACTGGCCACCCTTCTCTACTATTGTATCTTCTAATTCTCCCTTAGAACCATCTTTGAAATAAAGCCAATCCCAATATTGATTCTCGTCGTAAGCTGTAAAAGTAGTGCCGGAGCTGTTAAGCTCGCCCTCAATATTGACTCCCGAGTCCTGTTTGAATTTTAATATAGTTTCTGCTTGGATTGTCAGATTGCCTCCGCTTGAAACATCGATAAAGCCGTCAATAATATAGGGACTGCCCAGGGGAACAAGATTGAAATCGTCGTCTATATTGAAACCGTTGACAGGGGTAGAATCCTTTGAAACGCTGTTCTGGGACCTAGGGGTACCATTAATTCTATTGCCGCCGGCATCCTTTCCCTGCCAGCCGTCCCAAGGAACACGATTATTGCTGGCCCAATTATCGGAATCCGAGCTGGAGGCCGAATTAATCCTTTCCATGGAAATGTAATTGAGCGAGGCTTCGCCAGCAAACCAGTCGTCGGCGGCATCAACCACATCCCTTAAACCGCCCCTCTCATCCCTCAACTCCAATCTTTCTCCATGATTATTCAGTCCTCCTTGTCCAAAAGAGCCAAACCAATCTGCCGGAGTGTCGCTGACCGCATTGTCGTCTGTTCTTTCAATTAAGAAATAACCGCCAGCTGAAATACTTGAAGTAGAAAGAGTGATATCTGGACTGCCGTCGTCCGCTACCAGCCGCCAACCAGTCAAATCAATGGTAGACGTAGTATTATTGTACAGTTCTATCCATTCATCGGTTGCAGCAGCCTCAGTCCCCATCCAGGCGATTTCATTAATAACTACCGATAAGGTGCTATTTTCCGGCTCCTCCGATTCTTCTTCCTCTTCTTCGTAATATCCGCTATTTTGATTTTGTGTCCCTATGGTCGGAATTTGCAATTCAAAGTCATTTTCGTTGTCATTTGTATCGATATAGCTTTGGCTTGAGGTTGAGTATTTTCTTCCTAAATTTTGGCTGTCGTTGGGATTTTCCGGAAAAAGGCTTCCCTCCACAAAGGGATCTGTGCTCGATCCCCAGGCAACCGCGTCAATAATGTTTTTGTCTTCATCTAAAAGCGCAATGCTGTTATTTGCCGCTAAATTTTGAGTAGTGGTAGCGTCGGCTGTGGTGGCGAAGTTAGACCAAATAAAATAGCCGTGCGGCTGAATTATGCTGTTTGCCGGGAGGAGGCTTATAGAGTATTCCGTTCCGTTAGAGCTTTTCTTTTTGAGCTGGAATCCCGATATATCTTTTGATTCGCTTTCTGTGTTGTATAGCTCAATAGAATCGTGGTCTGAAGATGAAGCGTCTCTTATTTGAACTTCGGTTATCAATATTTTCGGCGAAGATTGCTGTGCGGCAATTGGCGAAGGGGAGCCGGTCGTTGCTGGGGTAGTAGCTTGCTGTTCAAAGAAACTCGAGGAAGGGGGAGAGCTGTTTTCTTTTCCCGGCGTTCCTCCGGCGATGCCGCTGTACCAATTTGCCACTTCAAATCTTTCCATAGTTATCTTTTTTGAATTATCTCCGGCTGGCCACTTTGGATCGGCCGCCACTTCGTCTTCAAGGCGGCAATCAGCGTCAAAAAGATATAGCGCTTCATTGCTGTTGCTTAAGACGCCCGTATATATTTTATCGGCTTCTGCTTTTGGAGCCGATTCGTCGTCGGTTCTTTCTAATAAATAATAGCCGTTGGCGGGAATGATGTCTTCTTCTGTGAATACGACTTTAATTTGTAAATCTTTGTCTAGCAGCTGCCAGCCTTCCAATTTAACGGGTATTCCCCAGATATTTTTAAGCTCAATCCATTCGTCGTTATGTGAGTTTTCGTTTCCCATCCAGGCGACTTCGTTAATTAAAACTCGGTATCTTCCCGGCAGGGGGATTGCGGTCTTTTTACAAAACCCCGGCTTCGAGACATCTTCTTCCGTTAAGGGAGGCTCCACTGAAGGAGGCTCCGATGAGGGAGGTTCGGCCTCTTTTATCTCGTCAGTAGCTGTGGTAGCGGTTGCCGTGGTTGAAGTCGCCATAGCCGTAGTGGCTGTAGTTGTAGTAGTTGCGGCTATAGTTGTTGTAGTAGCAGCAGTTATTGAAGGAGGCTCCGTTGAAGGAGGCTTAGCCTTACTCATCTCATTCTCCGTTGAGGGAGGCTTAGCCTCTATCAATTCAGATGTGGTTTCAACGGGTTGGTCTTGGGCCTCATCTTCGTTTTTTGGGACTGTTTCGGGGAGCTTGGCAACGGGCCCGGCGCTGAAAAGATCGAGGTTGGAAATAGCGGAGACTATAGAATTAACGCCGTTTCTTATAATGGCGGCTAAGCCTTTTATTTCTTCTATTTGTTGGGCCACCCAGGAGGGTTGGTTCTTTCTTTTTTCTTCCGCCAGTTTATATTCCTCTAATGCCACAACTAGCGTATCCGTTAACTCTTCCTTTAATTGTTTCTTATATTCATCATTTATTCCAGTTTGCGTGGCGTACGGCCCCCATTTTTGATAAAGAGCTAAAAATTGTTG
>JAQUTZ010000017.1:0-1684 GCA_028694095.1 Minisyncoccota bacterium
GGCGCTTTCCAACATTTGCTCCCTGAAATAAGTCAGCCATACCGATAAAATCATATTAAGGTTTTCGGAATCCTCGGCCAGCTTCTTTGCGTAAACAAACCGCCCGGAAAGGCTCTTCTTGCTCACGGACGCCAAATCGGAAACTATTTTTTCCATTTCCTCATTTCCGGAAATCTTAACGGGAGGAGAATAAAGGCGGAGCTTCTCGGCCCGAGATATTATTGTGGGCAGAAGCCTTTCCGGATAATCCGTCGAGAGAATGAACAGGGTCTTTCCTTTGGGTTCCTCTAAAAGCTTAAGGAAAGCAGACTGGGCCTCCCAATTAAGAGTATGGGCTCCGTCTATCAACACCGACTTATATGGAGAAGAATATGAACGAAGAGACAGGCTGGAATGGAGATCCCTAATGCGGGCTATTTTTATTTCCCCTTCTTCCGGCTCTATTAAAAAGAAGTCGGGTGAGCTGTTTTTATCTATCGCCAGGCAAGACCGGCAAACTCCGCAGGGCTTTTCTGCGCCCTCGCAATTCACCAGCTTAATGAATTCCAAAGCAAGCTCTTTTTTCTCCTTGGCATTTCCTCCGTAAAATAAATAAGCGTGGGCGACTTTCCCAAGCTCAGCGGATTTTCGCAGAAACTGCCATTGCTTTTGGGATGCGGCCGTCATAATTTACCGCTTACTCATAATGCTCTTCTTGTAAGTTTCCAAATTTTCCAGAGCTACGCCTGTTCCCTTGGCTACGCAAAGCAGAGGGTCCTCGGCGATGAAGCAGGGAATGCCGATTGCCTGGGAAACCAGTTCGTCTATGTTCCTTAAAAGAGCGCCTCCTCCGGAAATAACCATTCCCTTGTCCATTATGTCGGCGGAAAGCTCAGGGGGAGTATCCCTCAGCACCTGCTTTATAACTTGAATGATATCTGACAATGATTCTGATATGGCCCCGCAGACTTCGTTGGATGAAATCTTGATGGTTTTGGGAAGGCCGAGGATTAAATCCCTTCCGCGGACTTCAATCGTCCTCTCTTCTTTTTCCGGCAAAGCAGTCCCTATTTTTATCTTTATCTCTTCTGCGGTCTGGTCTCCAACGGCCAGATTGTATTTCTTTTTAATAAATTCCGATATGGCAAAATTCATTTTATCTCCTGCTATCCTCACTGAACTGGCTGTAACAATGCCTCCGAGAGAAATTACCGCTACCTCGGAAGTGCCTCCGCCGATATCCACTATCATGTGGCCGGAGCAGGCGTTAATTGGAATACCGGCCCCGATGGCGGCCAAGATAGGCTCTTTAGCTACAAAGGCCTCTTTAGCCCCGGCATTGACGGCGGCTTCAATAACCGCTCTTCGTTCGGTAGAGGTAATGCCGGCAGGCACGGATATCATCAGCTCCGGCTTTAAGAATTTAAAGCTTCCCAGCACCTTGTTTATAAAATAGCCAAGCATAGCCTGAGTCACTCTGAAATCGGCTATCACGCCGTCTCTCATGGGACGATAGACGCGGATAGTATCTGGGGTTCTGCCTGTCATTTCTTTAGCGCTCTCTCCAACTGCCAATATTCTGTTTTCATCCATCGATACGGCCACCACCGAAGGCTCGTTTAAAACCGCTCCCTTTTTAGGAATAAAAACAAGCGAATTGCAGGTCCCCAGATCAATGCCTATTTTTCTTACAAACATAAAATTA
>JAQUTZ010000017.1:1784-9837 GCA_028694095.1 Minisyncoccota bacterium
TTAGTTTTTTACCCTTTTAATTGCAGCTCCGATTTTCTGCAGCCTTTCTTCTATTTTTTCGTATCCCCTGTCTATCTGATAGATATTATTAATTATACTCTCCCCTTTTGCAATAAGCCCGGCAATTATCAGGGCTGCTCCCCCCCTCAAGTCGAAAGAGCCCAGTTCCCTGCCGTACAATTGGGTCGGCCCGTTGATAATCGCCCGGTGGGGATCGGCGAAATATATTTCCGCTCCCATTTTATTCAATTCTTCCAGGTACTTCAGCCTTCCTTCGTATAAAGGATCGTGAATTAAAGTCGAACCTTTAGCCTGAGTGGCCAAAACTCCGAAAGCGGACTGGAGATCGGAGGGAATGCCCGGATAAGGAAGGCTTTGTATCTTATCTATCTTAAGCTGCTTCCAGGGCCTGACCCTCACGGTTTTCCCAGAGATTTCGCAAGGAACTCCGAAGTCCTTAAGTTTCTTTAGGGGCAACTCTAAAAAATCCACTTCCACGTTTTTAACTAAAACGTCTCCCTTGCAGGCCGCGGCAGTAAGAATGAAAGTACCAGCCTCAATAGGGTCGTTCATTATCTTGTGAGTAGCTCCGTTCAGCTGTCTTTTCCCCTCGATAATCAATCGGTGAGTACCGATGCCCTTAATTTTTACTCCCATTTTCTTTAAAAACTTTGCCAACTCCTGAACCTGATAATCCTGGTCAGCGGTTTTAATAATGGTCTTTTTGGGAATTAAGCTGGCGAAAAGCATCAGGTTTTCTGTGGCAGTAACGCTAAACTCGTTGAGAACAACAGCCCCTCCGGAGCCTCTTCCGGAAAGCAGGTATTTATTGCCGTCTTTGGTTATTTTAACTCCCAATTGCTTGAAGCCGTCCAAGTGGGCGTCAATCGGCCTGGCTCCTATGATGCATCCGCCCGGCTGGGGAAATTTAACGTTGCCGAATCTGGCCAAAAGAGGCCCGAACAGCAGAACCGAACCCCTCAGCAATCCGATCAAATCCCCCCTTATCTGGTCCGGGTCTATTTGAGAATTCTTTATTTTTATGCGCCTTTCCCCTTCCCAGGTCACCTTGGCGCCCATGCTTTTTAATAATTCTATAATCCTAAAAACGTCCTCAATCAGAGGAAGGTTGCCTATGGTGCATTCTTTTTTAGTTAAAAGAGAAGCAGCTAAAATCGGGAAGGCGGCGTTCTTGGCTCCCCTAGCTTCTATTACTCCTCTCAGAGGTCTGTCCCCTTGAATAACAAAATGGTCTGCCATGCTTATTTATTCTATGTTAAATTACCCCTTTTGGCAAATGACCAATTAAAGGAAAAAGGCGTCCATTTATATGAACGCCTTTTTGTTTTTAAGAGGAATACGCTTGATTGATCATAAACCGCATTCTGGGCGAAACGATTTCCACGCCCTCCAGTTCTTTCGGGAAAAAGCGCACCCGGCCCTCTTCCCACATATCGAAATGGTCGGGTCCGGTTCGAACTTCTTCCCTGCTGAAGTGCAGCGGAATGACGAAAGCCAGGTCGATTAATCCGTTCTTGGACAGCCAGGCCGGAATCATCGCAACGGGATCGGGCAGCTTGATTAGTTCCAAGCCGGCCTCCTCCGCCAGCTCTCTCTTGAGGCAGTTGAATACCACTTCTGTGTAGTCGGCGGTAAAATCGTCCAGTTCGACGCCCCCGCCGATTAACTCCCATTTTCCGGAAAGATCTTTTCCGTAGAGAGAGTCGCTCTCGGCCCGGTTGCGCAGCAGAACGTTTCTATCGCTCGCGTCGAATACTGCTGTAAAAATTCCGATGCCGGTAGCTACGGCCCTGCCGCGGCTGAGGTTCTTCTGGCAATTCTCCAGAATCTTATCCATATTATCCTCCTTTCTTAATGTGCGATGGCTTATTATAATAGATTGATTTTAATTTGTCAATCGGGTATAATGGATATGAAATGACTCGAAAAACCAGAACAACTTTATTTATAATCTGCCTTTTTTTATTCCTTCTGGCGGCTCCCGGGGTAGTGCTTTATTCCCAAGGATACCGCTTTGATTTCGAGCAAAGAACGATTACGCAAACCGGGGCTTTTTATTGCAAGGTTCTCCCCGGAAACGCCGATGTTTATATCAACGACAAATATGCAAAAAGAACGTCCATGTTTGGCAACTCGGCTTTGCTGGAAAACCTTCTTCCCAGAAAATACAAAATAGAAATAAGGAAAGACGGATACTATTCTTGGCAAAAGAATCTTGAAATTAGAGAAAGGCAGGTTGCCGAGGCGAAACACGTAATCCTCTTTCTAAAAGAACTGCAATTAGAAGAAGTGCCGGAAGAAGAGGCTGTCGATGTTCTGGAAATAATGGACCGCGCGCCGGAGAAAGAGGTTCCCCAGGAATTGGCGGGGTTAAGTTTTAAGAATTTCTCGGTTTCTCCAGACAAGAAAAAAATCGCTTACTTTACCGACTACGAAATACGGGTGCTTTTCCTGGAAAATCATTATGATTTAGGCAAACTAGCCGGAGATACCGCTTTCTTAACCAGATTCTCCGAAAAAATAGAAAATGTTTTTTGGCTGGACAGCTATTACCTGCTTTTCAGCGCGGGAGACAAAATCAAAGTAGCGGAAATCGACAACAGGGACAAGCCCAATATGGTTGACTTGGCTGAATCAAAAAATCCCAAATTGTATTGGGATGAAGATAAAGAAACCATGTACGTTTTAAGCGAAGGCGTTCTTTATAAAAATTCCGCCCTACTCCCCTAAGATATAAAATCTCCAGGGTTTTTTGGCCCAAGCCCCCGCATAATCGACTCCGACTCTCGGAGCCCTTTTAATTTCGGATTCTTTTACTTTAAAACCCCGGTCTTCAATCCAAAGGCCGCTTTTTTTATTAGCCGGAAGACCGTTGAACTTTTTATCTATTTTTAAAAACTTGGTAATCCGAGCCGGCCCCCAAACCTTATCCGTTCCCCTTATTAAAACGGCTGCCGGATAACCCTCGGATTCCGTAACGATATTCAGCATCCAGTGAATTCCGTAAGTGAAATAAACGTACCACCTCCCCGCCCGGCCGAACATCGCCTTATTCCTTTCGGTTTTACCGCAGCTTGCATGGCAAGCTTTGTCGTCCTGCCCGACGTAGGCTTCTACGTCGGTAATCATCAGAGAAATTGTTTTTGAGCGATAACGGCGAACCAAGTACTTGCCCAAAAGACCCTTAGCTGCAGCTAAGGTATCAATAGAGTAAAATTTAAGAGGAAGCTCTTTCGCCATTAAACTTTCTGGCCGGCAATCTTTTCCTTGAAGCTCTCCCAGGATACTTTCCCGGGGCCGGCCTTGCCGCACAAAGAGCGGAACTGGCAATATCGGCACTGCCAATTGGAAGGATAGTCCTGCAGCCGGTCTGGAATAAGATTGGCGTCAATATCCTTTTTCACTTCTTCAAGAGATCGTACCAGAGAAAGAGCCCTGTTCTCGTCGCGGTCGATTACAAATTCCTTTAATTCTAAGGTGTTTTTATTAACATAAAGGAGAATTCCCCTGGGCACTCTGAAATAGTAAAGATAGAGCTGCAACTGGTCTATATTCTCCGGCTTTGGCTCCTTCAGCCTGTCGAAAATCATGCTGTTCATGCTCTTAATATCCAAAACATAAAGATCCCTGCCGTCGCTGATTATGGCATCAGACCTTCCGGAAATTATTTCTTGGGGAGGAATATTCACCTCTGAGGCGACGACGTGGACCTCTCTCATACTCAATAAGGGCTTCATGATCAGCTGGTGAACGTGATCCCCGTGATCGAAAAGCCTCAGTATATTGGCTTGCATTTCCTTGCGCGGAGCGTTTTTGAATTTAAAAAATACGGCTCGGCCGCATTTTCCAGCATCAGTAACGTAAAAATGATGCTGCTCCCTATCCTTCTGGTTATCTAAATAATATTTATCAATAACCTCTCTGAGCATTATTGCTTAATTAACGGATTATAATAGAGAAAAGATTATCTCTTCCTCCATTGAGGAGCTCTCCTGGCCCTTTTCAGGCCGAATTTCTTCCTTTCTCTCATCCTTGAATCTCTGGTTAAAAATCCTTCGTCTCTCAATCTGCTTCTAAGCTCGGGGTTGAATAAAACCAAAGCCCTGGCAACGCCGTGCCTGACAGCTTCCGCCTGGGAATGCACTCCTCCGCCCTGTACCCTCACCGATACCTTATAACTGGAGAGGGCGTCTGTCTTTTCGAAAGGTGAAACGATTATCTCCTGCATTTCCGAAGTAGTGAAATAATCCTTCATGTCCTTTCCGTTTATAGAAATGCTTTTATCCCCTTCGGTAAAAAGCCGGACCCTGGCTAAAGAGGTTTTTCTCCTGCCGATTCCCTCAAAAAATCGCCCTTCTTTTTGGGGCTTCTGAGGCTTTGAGGTTTTCTTTACGGCTGGTTTCTTCTCTGTTTTTTTCACGGCTTTTTTAGTTGTCGTTTTCTCTTTTGGCATTTTTTAATTCAAGATTATATGTTTATTCCTTAGCGAATCAAGCTTTGCTTATTCAAACTTTAATCTCTTTATCTGCTCCCTCTTTAGCTTGTTGTGGGGAAGCATGCCCGCAACGGTTCTCTTAAAAACTTCTGCGGGATCTTTTTCAAAAACCTTGCCAAGCAGAGTTTCCTTAATAGCGCCGGGATAACCCGAGTGGCGATAATATTTCTTCTGCGCCATTTTCTTGCCGGTAATCTTTATTTTATCGACGTTCTTGACCACTACAAAATCCCCCGAATCCTTATACGGAGCGAAATCCGGTTTATGCTTTCCTCTCAGCAAGACCGCTACTTCGGTAGCCAGCCTTCCTAAAACCTTATCTGTAGCATCTATTGTATGGGTGTTTCTTTCCATGATTTCTTATTTTATCAATTCAATTATCGCCATTTTAGCGCCGTCGGTCTTCCTTTGGCCTAATTTCATAATTCTGGTATAGCCCCCCTTCCTTTCTTTATATCTGGGTGCGATATCTTCAATTAATTTTTTAGCTACTCTATCGGAAAGTCGGGCGGCTATATTCCTCCTGGCGGCCAGACCTTCTTTTTTGGCCATGGTGATAAACTTTTCAGTCAAGCCGGATATCTCTTTCGCCCTGGCTTCGCTGATCTTTATTTTTTCATTCAAAACCAGCGCGCTTACCAGCGACTTCAAGAGAGCCCTTCTCTGACCGGTTTCCCTACTTAGTTTTCTTCCTTTTTTTCTTTTCCTCATTTTTCTTTGTAGAAGTTTTCTTGGTTGCCTTCTTTTTAGCGGCCGTCTTTTTGGCCGGAGCCTCTGCGGCAGCGGAAGCTATTTCCGCCTCGCCCCTGAATGCCTCCTCCATCATCGAAAGATGTTTCATGAATATCTCGGTGGCAGTAACCATCGCTTCTTCAGGACTGATGCTGCCGTCAGTCTCGACCTCCACGAACAGCCTGTCGTAATTGGTTCTGTCTCCGACGCGCATATTCTCCACCTTATAGCTTACTTTCCTAATGGGAGTAAAAATGGCATCCACGGCGATAGTTCCGATTTCCAGCTTTCCCTTTTTGCGCATTTCAACGGGTTCGTATCCCATGCCCTTTTCCACCTGTATCTCTATCTCCAGTTCTGCTTTTTTGCTGGTTAAGGTGGCTACGTGGTTATCTTTATTGATAAGCTCAAGCTGAGTCGGAAGTTCAAAATCCGATCCCGTTACCGTTTTCTCTCCCTTAACCTGGAGCCTGGCCTTTTGAGGCTCTTCTCCGTGAAGCTTAAGCCTGAGTTGCTTAAGATTAATCAGAATATTCACGACGTCTTCCATAACTCCCGGAAGGGTGGAAAATTCATGGGGAGCTCCTTTGATTTTCACCTGAGTTATGGCCGCCCCCTCAAGGGAAGAAAGAAGCACTCTTCTCAAAGAATTGCCTATGGTTACCCCGTATCCGGGATAAAGGCCTTCAACTTTGAAAACTGCGGAATTTTCTTTCTTCTCTATTATGGTGGGAGTGGAAGGTAAGGGAATCATGATTGTTTAATTAATGATTAATGATTAGCGAGAATAGAACTCGAAAATTGACAAAATATCAGCCGGAGGAGAAACTTCTTCCAGTACCGGCTTGCCCATGACTTCGCCCTCTTTTTTGTCGGGGTCAAGCCTGAGCCAGGAAGGCGCCTGGTGCTTCTTCAAATCAGCTGCTTTATCGGAAAACAGCTTGCCTTTAGCTGAAGAAGGGTGAAGGGTTATAACATCCCCTATTTTAGTATGATAAGACGGAATATCCACGTTTTTTCCGTTTATGAGGAAATGGCCGTGGTTGATAAGCTGCCTGGCCTGGGTATGCGAAGAAGCAAAACCCAGCCTGAAAACCACGTTGTCGAAACGGCTCTCCAGATTTTCCACTAGCAAAGCGGCGGCATCTTCAACTTTCCCTCTTTTCTTCAAAATCTCCCTGACATAATTCCTAAACTGCCTCTCTCCGAGATTGTACCAACTCTTTAATTTCTGCTTCTCTCTCAATTCTTTGCCGTATTCTGAAAGCTGTCTGGCCCTCTTTTTGCTTTTCTGGCCGGGAGGATAAGGCTTCATGGTTAAAGGGCATTTCGGCGATAAGCATTTTTCGCCCTTCAAAAACAGCTTTATGCCCGCTCTTCTACATTTTGAACATTTAGAATCTGCCATAATATTTACACTCTTCTTACTTTAGAGGCTCTTGGTCCGTCGTGAGGAATCGGAGTCATGTCGGTAATTGATAATATTTGAAAACCTTTGGCTCCGAAAGAACGGATAGCCGATTCCCTTCCTCCTCCAATGCCTTTAACAAAAATATCTATCTTCTCAATGCCGAGCTTTTCCATTACTTGGGAAACGGTTTCAGCTACCTTGGAAGCGGCAAAAGGAGTAGACTTTTTGCTGCCTTTAAAACCGATTCCCCCGGCCGAAGCCCAAGTTAAAACGTTTCCTTTGGGGTCAGTCAGAGTGATAATGGTATTATTATAAGTTGAAGTAACATAAATCCGGCCTTCCTTGGTTTTGGTGGAAGACGCCACTTTGCTCTCTTTTTTCATTGCCGCTTCTATCTCTTCTCTTTCCTTGATGAGCTCTTCTTCGGTTTTTTGAATAATTTTCTTTTTTCCCATTGGTTTTAATTACGAAACACAAAAAAACATCCTGAATCTATGGTTGTAGATTACGTGGGGCTTGTCGCCGGTTTTCTTCCCGAACCCACGGTCTTTCTGACATTACCCCTGACAGTCCTGGTGTTGGTCTTTGTTCTCTGACCTCTGACGGGCAACCCTTTAGTATGCCTCAATCCCCTCCAAGTGCCAATATCCTTGAGCCTCTTTATCGCCATCATCCTTTCTCTCCTTAAATCCCCCTCTATCTTATAGTTCTTTTCTATAGCTTCTTTCAGTTTATTAATCTCAGCGGCATCCAGCTTTGAGGCCTTGGCTTGGGGGTCAATGCCAGTTTCAGCTAAAATCTTCCTGCTCAAAGTGCGGCCTATTCCGTAAACATAGGTTAAAGCTATTTCTATTTGTTTGTTGTCTGGAATGTTAATTCCCGCTATTCTTGGCATAATTACCCTTGTCTTTGTTTGTGTTTAGGATTTTTGCAAATGACATAAACGCGCCCTTTCCGGCGCACTATTTTACAATCTTTGCACATTTTTTTTACGGATGGCCGTACCTTCATGTTTTATTATCACTTACCTCTGTAGACGATTCTTCCCTTGTTTTCGTCGTAAGGACTCATTTCTATCGTCACTTTATCGCCTGGCAAAATTTTAATCCTGAACATCCTCATTTTGCCCGCCAAGTGAGCGAAGACTATCCTTCCGTCTTCCAACTGCACCTTGAAGTGGGTGCTGGGGAGAGCCTCGACTACAATACCCTGAGTGAGGGTTTTTTTATCTTTTACCATCAATACAATTTAAAATGTTATCAGAATCGACTAAATTAGTCAAGCCTTATCTCAATATTTATCCTCTCGGCATCCTTTGGGGACCTTTCCACCCAGAAGGGCCAGAGGTCGACTTTAGCCTTAGAAACCTGAGGATAGTCTCTTAAAATTCTGGT
>JAQUTZ010000001.1:0-13870 GCA_028694095.1 Minisyncoccota bacterium
ACTGCACCTTTACTATTTTATAAACTTTTTCCTGGATTTTCACTTCATCCCCCACCCTTTTGTCCAGTACGGCTCCGGCCACCGGAGCTTTAACGGACATGCAGGTGATTTTCCTTCCCCGTATCATGGCTGAGCATCCGCCGCCTTTTGGTATCATCAGATACGTTCCTCGCTCTTTGCCGCATTGAAGGGTGAATACACAGCCCATGGCAATCCGGTTAAACGGCCCCTTGGGAAGGTTATTTAGGAGCTGGATTGAATCTTCAGCCTCCTTAATTTGCTCATGGGCGTGAGCGGCCTTTTCGGTGCTGTCCCTTCTCGTGGTATCGGGATCGCTCATTCTGTTTTTGGGGGCTTCGGCAATTTCCGCCATGGCCTGTTCATAAGCTATTTGCAAAGATTCGATTTGGGCTTCCTTGATTCGTATAAATGCCCGGACCACCGTATTGCTCCCCACCTCAGAAACCGCAGCTGTCTTCATGTTGCCTCCTTAAAATATATATTTTTGTCTCAAGGTGCAGACTACCTTCGGATATACTCTTTTGAATTAATTTGTCAATATCATTCTCCTAAAACTTGGACCTGGATTTGCCGCGGCCTGGCTACGTCCAATTCAACCAAGAAAATTCTCTGCCACTGGCCCAGCTGGAGCTTTCCCTCAATTAAGTTTAAGGCCAGGCTGGAGGGAAAATTAATGGCCAAGCAATGGGAATGTCCGTTTCTGCATTCGTTCTCGCACATATTAACCGTGCGCCTGGTAAAATCGTTGTGATTATAATCCGCTTCTTTGGGAGCTATTTTGCGCAAATGGTTTTTGAAATCTTCCAGAAGCAGAGGTTCGTTTTCGTTAAGGAAAACAGGGCAGGTAGTATGAAGGGTTTGGATATTAACTAAACCGTTCTTAATATTCCCCTCTTTGACTATTTCCTCCACTTCGGCGGTAAAATCGATGAAGTCGAACTCTCCCTTGGTTTCCTTTTTGATGGTTTTATTAAAAGTCTTCATTTTTCACGCTGACTCCATTATATATCCGAAAACGGAAACCGTAAATAAAAGGGCCTCAGCGAGGCCCCTTGTTTAAATCCTTAAGCTTGTCGATAAGCCATTGTAGTTTTTCTATGACTTGCCCCAGCAAGTCGTCAGGCAATTTATTGAAAAACTCGGGAAGCCGTTCAAAGGAAGGCTCTTCGTTGCGTATTAGGCGCTTGATATTGTCCTTGTGAGCCCACCAAATCAGAAATGCTATTACCGGCAAAGCCATGGAAACATAAAGAAGAGCGGGAAAAAGAGCTACTATCACCAGCAGACTGCTGACAAAAAGCAGACTGGCCAGAGATACTCTGCGCTTGGTTAAAAAGATGACTACTAAAAAATAGCAGAAAACCATAACCAGGGCTTTCCAGCCCAAAAGAGCGAGAAGATTGCCCACCAGGACCGCCACTCCTTTCCCTCCCTTGAATTTCAGGAAGACGGAGTATCTGGCTCCTATTATAGAAAAGATAAAGACCAGGCTGGCTGCCCACCAAGGGGCCCGAAAAACATACAAGGCAAGAAACAACGGCAATAGCCCCTTGAAGGCGTCTAAACCAGCAACCAGAAAGCCGTATTTGAATCCCAGAGCCCTTGCCACGTTGGTCCCACCTATGTTGCCGCTGCCGCTTTCCCGAATATTCACGTTTCTGGTTCTGGCGACAACATATCCGAAGGGAAGGGAGCAGAAAAAGTAAGCAAAAGCGCAAAGTCCGACAACCAAATACCATTCCATTGCGACCTCCTTTTAAAGAACAATTATTATTTCATTTAAGCTGAATAACAAAGAGCAGTCAATCTAAAATAAAACCGCGCCCGGAGGCGCGGCTAAAATTTTACATTGTTGGTCCTTCTGGAGGAGCTGGAGGAGGAGGCATCTGAGAGCCGCCTTCCGGCTTCTGGGGAGCGGACGGGCCGCCTTTTTTCTTAGTTAAGAAATAAATGGCTGCGCCCACTACTATTACGGCTAAAACTATGTAAACTATTGTCATAGAATTGGTAATCAATGCATTGATAAAGAATCATCGACCTTTTTAAGTCTTCTACCTTCATTCTCTTTTTATTCCGGAGAAATGTCAACCCGTTTTCTTGTGGAAAGTGCGCGCCAGGTCATAAATATCTCCGGCCCCCATAACAACCAAAACCCCGTTTCTGGGAAGGTTCTTTTTAAGGAAGTCCATTATTTCCTTGCGAGGAAGATAAATTACCTTGGGTATGCTTATTTTTTCCACAAGCTTTTCGGAGCTTACGATTTTTTTAATTTTTTTATCCTCCCTGCCGGCAACGTCATAAATATCGGTGATAATAACCTTGTCCAGCGGAGCTGTCCGGAAAGCTTTTACAAAATCATCAAAAAGATAATAAGTCCTTTGGTACTGGTGGGGCTGAAAAACGCACCATATTTTTCGGCCCGGCCATTTTTCCCTGACCGCTTTCATAGCCGCCTCCACCTCGGTGGGATGGTGAGCGTAGTCGGAAACCAAGGTAAATTTCATGCCTTTTAAATTGATTTCGGAAACGTCGAATCTCCTCCATGAACCTTTGAAAGACGAAAGGGCCTTAAACGAAACCTGGTCCGGTACTTCCAGTATTCTGGCGGCAGTCAAGGCGGCAAGGGCGTTATATATGTTATGCTCTCCCGGCACCTTTAATATCCGCTTAAACTTTTTGGCTTCTAGCTGATCAAGAGAGAAGAAGCGCGCGTTCGTTCCGGCAACCACCTTTTTTATATTTCCATCGTCCTTGTTCGCCACCACTATTCCCCCTTTTTTCAAATTGGAAAGGTATTTTTTAAAAGTTTTAAGGATGTTTCCGATATTTTTATAGTAATCCAGATGGTCCTTTTCTATATTTGTGAGAACGATGATATCGGGCCGGTAATGCAGAAACGAGGCAAAGTGCTCGTCGGCCTCTATGACCAGATATCGGGATTTCCCCACCCGGCAATTGCTGTTGCCGAATTCTTTTATCTTCGTTCCGACGATAACGGTCGGGTCCAGTCCGGCCCTGACCAGCAGCAGTCCCAGCATGGAACTGGTAGTGCTCTTGCCGTGGGTTCCCGATACGGCAATAGTAAAATGCTCTTTTGTTAATTCCCCTAATGCTTCAGGATAACTTAAAACCTCAGCTCCTGTTTTGAGGGCGGCCTTATACTCTGGATTGCTTTTTTCTACGGCGGGACTATAGACGACCATCTCAACTTTTTTGGGTATGTTGCCTCCCTTGTGCCTGCCTATCATCACTCCGGCCCCCTTCTTTTTTAAATCGCCGGTAATTTCCGAAGAAACCAAATCAGAGCCGGTAACCCTGGCTCCTTTTGCAAGATAGTAGCGGGCTAGGGCGGAAACCCCTATTCCGCCTATTCCAATAAAATGTATTTTTAGTTTTGAAGGCGGCATGATTCAAGAACGAAATATTCCGGTCCTCCCCTCCCAAGCTTGCTCTCCATTACTTCTACGGACTCTATGTTAAAATTAAGACTTATATCTTCATCCACCTCCGGCCGCTCTTCAGGTTCAATTTTTCTGAAATCCCAGGCCCTGACTCTGCCCAATGTTATGTGGGGCTTAAAAACTCTTTCCCCGGACTCGCTCCCAAGACGGACGTTGGATAAAGATTGTTGAAGGTCTTCTTTCAGGGCTCCCAGCTCCTTTGATTTTTCTCCTTCAGCCCAAATCATTCTGGGCGGCATTTTGTCGGGCGGGCCGTAGCAGATTTTATTAAGCTTAATTTCAAAAGAGGAATGCCTGGCAGCTGTTTCCTCCGCTATTTTGGCTATTTCCCTAATTTCGTCGGGAGAGACATACCCTAAAAACTCCAAGGTAATGTGGAGATTTTCGGATTTTGTCCATCTAACCGGCAATTCCGGCCATTTGCGGGAATACGAATAAAGGTCCTTTTTTATCTTTTCCGGCAAGTTAACGGCTATAAAAATTCTGTGCTTCATACTATTCTATTGTTTTAATCGCAAAGAGAGCAATACTGGTTCCATCCTAGCAAAAATCAAGCCAATATTAAAGAATTGTTCGTTGAATATGGCGCAAATCCCAAATTAGCCTTAAAATGAAATAATATGCCAAAAGAAAAAAAATCTAAGACAGCGGCGTCATCCCTCAAAGATAATAAAAGCAAAAAGGAGCAAACCGAATCGGCGATACAGGAAATCGTCAACCATTATTTTTACACGAAAGGCCTGGCCCTTGAGCAGATTAAAGAAGATGCTAAAAAAAGGAAAATAATCTATTCGAGGTTCACCAGGCCGGCCAAGCAGCTGCTGGAGCTTGCCGGTTCCGTCCAAAAAGCCAAGGAAGCCATTAACGTGGTGGCAGAATGGGCTAAATCCCGCGGCTTGGACTATGCCATAGAAACGGTTTTTAAAAAATGGCTGGAGCTGGGCAGGCTGAAGCCGAAGGAAATAATCAAAAAGCCTTTTTATCAAGACAATCCGATGGTCTGGTCGGAAACCAAAAGAAAGTGGTATGTTATAGACGAAACCGGCACCTGGCTGGAATTCGCCGGCAAAGAATCGGAAATAGAATGGAGAACCAACAAATAAACAATCCTAAAATAGTTTTCATGGGAACCCCGGAGTTCGGGGCTTTGATTTTGGAGAAACTCATCGAGGGCGGCTACAAGCCGGTTTTGGTAGTTACGGTTCCCGACAAGCCTAGCGGCAGAAAGCAGCAGCTCACCCCCCCGGCAGTAAAAATAACCGCCTTAAAGCATGGGATAGAAACGATTCAGCCCGAAAAATTGAAAGACGCCAAAGAGAAAATAAAAAGCTTTCAGCCAGACCTGATTATCACCGCAGCCTATTCCAAAATACTTCCGGATGAAATAATCGGTCTTCCCGAGAAAGGTTGCATTAACGTCCATCCCTCCCTTCTTCCAAAACACCGCGGACCCTCTCCGGTGCAGCAAACCATTCTTGACGGCGATAAAAAAACCGGAGTGACTATAATGCTTATGGACAGCCAAATTGATCACGGGCCCATTCTGGCTCAGGAGGAAACGGAAATAAAACAGGGAGAAACAGCTTCGGAACTCCACGGCAGGCTTGCTGAAATCGGCGGTAAGCTTCTCTTGAAGATAATTCCCGAATGGATGGCGGGAACTATAAAGGCCGTTTCTCAGGATGACGAAGCGGCGACTTACACCAAAATAATCAAAAGGGAGGACGGTAAGATAGACTGGCAAAATCCGCCGGAAAAAATAGAAAGAAAAATCAGGGCCTTCAGCCCTTGGCCGGGGGCTTACACTTTTTGGAACAAAAACGGGAAAACCAGCCGTCTAAAGATACTAAAGGCCCGGATGGAGGACGGGAAACTAACATTGGAGGAGGTCCAGCCTGAAGGCAAAAAACCCATGGGCTTTGGAGAATTCTTGCGCGGAAACCCAGAATTTGCTAGAAATAAAGAGATATGTTCTCGTATTCAGATTTAAAAAAAGGCGTCCAGTTTATTCTCGAAGGAGAACCATATGAAGTCTTGGAATCCAGCCAGATGAAAAAGGCCCAAAGAAGGCCGGTGCTCCAAGCTAAGGTTCGAAGCCTTATTACGGGCAACGTATTCGAGAAGACTTTTCACCAGGGAGAAACATTCGAAGAAGCTGAACTGGATAAATTTGACGCAAAATTCCTTTATTCCCACAGGGGAAAGTTTTTTTTCTGCGAAGAAAAAGATCCCTCCAAGAGATTTGAACTGTCCGAAGAGCAAATAGGACCTCAAGCTAAATTCCTAAAGCAGAACCAGGTAGTCCAAACGGTTAAATTTGAAGGAGAGATTATAAACGTTTCCCTGCCTATAAAAGTGCAATTGAAAGTGGCTGAAGCGCCGCCGGGGGTTAAGGGCGACAGAGCCCAAGGCGGAACTAAAAGCGCCCTGCTGGAAACCGGCGCCCAAATACAAGTTCCCTTGTTCGTAGAGCAGGGAGACACAATCGAAATCAACACGGAAACCGGCGAATACGTGAAAAGAATCTAAAAAAGCCTCGGAGCGTCCGGGGCCTTTTTATTTGTGCGAAAAATCGCCTATAATATAATAATGCAGATATTTGAGCTCCATTTTAATCCTAAGGCTAACAAGGATATCGTCTTTGATACTTTTATTTACGAACCGGAAAACCTCTACGAAAAAAGGCTGGGCGGCCTCTATATGGCCGGAGAGCTAAGAAGCCCTGTTCTCGCCAAGCCTAATTTTCTTTCAGAGCTGTCAGGGGCGATAAAAAACGAATATTACAATTCCGAACTTAAGAAAACTCCGGAGGCCAATTTCAAAAAATCTCTTACAGCCGGCAACGAATACTTAAAGACCCAAACTAAAAAGGGAAACGTGGAATGGCTGGGAAATCTTAATTTCGCGGTGCTCAATTACAATAATTCCGTTCTTAGCTTCTCTAAAACCGGAGATATCAAAATAATCCTGGCTAGCCAGGGAGAATTCCTGGATATCAGCGGAAATATTGAAGAAGGATCAGAGCAGCCAGATCCTTCCAGAATTTTCGGAAACATTGCTTCGGGAAAACTTTCCACTAAAGATAAAATACTGGTGGCAACCGCAGAGGCTTTTTCAGTCCTCTCTAAAAACGCTGATTTTCTTTCCAAATTGTCTCGGGCAGACAACGAAAAGGCCCTTAAGGAGGTTATTAAAGAACATAAGCCCCTCTTTTCTCAGGCTTCCGGTGTATGCCTTGTCATGACGGCAACGGAAAACATTCAGCCAAAAAGAGCTTTGACGTTTAAAAAAGAACTCCCCGAATTCTCTTTTAAGAAATCTTTGGTCGATCCTATCGTATCGATTAAACTTAAAAAAATAAAGCTGCCGGGTTTAAAGCTATCCGCGCTCAAAATCCCCTCCCTTCCCAAGCCGAGGCTAATGCTTCCTGCTCCAAGAATCCGATTGTCCAAAATAAAAAGAAATAAAACAAAAAAAGAGCCTTTCCGGCTTCCTAAAATTACTGCTCCAAATTGGAAGTCCAAAAAAGTTCTTTTAGTGGTTATTCTGGCTCTCTTACTAACGGTATTCTTCTTGATATTCAGAGACGAAAAAACAAAAGAAATTACAGTAGCTCAAGATAATTTGCAGCAAGCTGAAGAAAAAGCGCTAATGGCCGAAAACTTTTTAATTCTAAGAAAAATGGAAGAGGCGGAAAGCCTCTTCCATGAATCCCTGGACCTCATTATGCCGCTTACCGAAGCGAGTTCTCCCGTAAGGGACGAAGCCAGAAGCCTTGAAGAAAGAATCCGAACTCAATTGGATTCCATTCCTCAAGACGAATGATTATTTCAGTTCTACTTGAGCGCCGGCTTCTTCAAACTTCTTCTTGAGCTCCTCGGCCTCTTCTTTCTTAACACCCTCTTTCACTACTTGGGGAGCTGAAGCTGCAGCGTCAACCAGGTCTTTGGCCTCTTTAAGGCCTTTGCCTGTTATGTCCCTGACAACTTTGATAACTTCTATCTTCTTTTCGCCAATTCCTTTCAGCTCAACGTTGAAGGATGATTTTTCTTCAGCGGGAGCGGCTGATCCGCCAGCGGCGGGAGCAGCGGCAACTGGAGCTTGGGCCGAAACGCCGAACTTGTCCTCTAATATTTTAACCAGTTCAGCCAGGTCCAAAACCGATAGACTCTCTATTCCCTCCACCAGTTTTTTAAACTTCTCTGGAACCTCGACTTTCTTGTCGGCTTCCGGAGTAGTTTGATTTTCTTTTTCTTCTGCCATGGGTTTGTATTAATTAATTGATATTAACTTTTGACCTTTTGTAATTCCGATAACAAATATACGAAATTCCTAATATTTCCCTGCAGTACTCCGACCATCCCGGATAAAGGAGAGGACAGGCAGTATACCGCCTTTCCCAGGAGTTCCTGGCGTCCCGGCAATTTCGCCAAAGCCAGGGCCTGCTCCTGTTCATAAAACTCTCCCCCCACCAATCCTTTCAGTATCTTCAGATTTTCGTTCTCTTTTGAAAAAATATAGAAAGTCCTGAACGGCGCAATCTCATCTCCGTAGCCGAATCCCAAAGCTACTTCTCCTTGCATTTTCTTTAAATCGACATCCATCTGGTTTTCCTTCAGGGCCTTGGAAATAAGGGTCTTTTTAGCCACCTTCAGTTCGCTGTCGTTCTTTTTCATTTCTTTCCTCAGGGCGGTTAAATCGCTTACTTTCACGCCGGTTATATCGCCGAAAACAATCGCTTTTTGGCGGCTGATTTTATCCTTTAATTCCTCTACTATTTTGGTTTTTTGTTCTTTAGTTAAAGGCATATATTGGTAATAAAAAATCTGTGGTATTTCCACAGACAAACAAAATAAGGGATTTCCTTGTTTTATCCTCGGCAGGTCTTACCGATAGCCTGCTGTCTGTGGATATTATGATGTTATCACCCCTTCACTTCCCTGTCAATAGTCCGGCTAATTTCCACCCGAATTCCTCGGCTGCATGGGGACCGGACGCCGTAATTACCTTGCCGTCTACAACAACGTCGGAATCCTGGAATTCAGCGCCGTTTTCCTTCAATATCTTAATGGCTGTTTTGTCCAAGGGCGAAGACCAAACTGTCGCCTTTTTTCCCTTAAGAATCCCTGCTTTGGCCAAAAGGGCGGGAGCTATGCATATTGCCCCGAGAAGCAATCCCGATTCTTCCGCCTTCCTCGCCAATTGCTGAAAATCAGGATTGTCCAAATTATCGCTCATTCCGGGGCCGCCGACGAAAACTACGGCATCGAATTTCGTCAGGTCGACCTGGGCAATATTCATATCAACCTCCACTTCGCCGCCCTCGTCTCCGATAGCCTTCCCCGTTTTAGAGCTAATCACTTTAATTCCAGCCCCAACTTTTTTCAGAATGTCGACGGGAACAAAATATTCTATATCCCTAAACCCCCTAAAAGCTATCACCACGGCCACTTTTTTGTTATTAAGCGATTTCATATTTTCATATTAGCAAAAATAAAGAAGGCGGTTAAGCCGCCTTCTCTTCTTCGAAATCCAGAACCGGTATTTCGGTCAATCTGCTGAAAACGCTCATTAAAATCCCGCAGGTTAGGCTTTTATTGCCGGTATCGCTTATCGTAGTGAACCGGTCAAAGCTCAAATCCAGCCTTATTTCTATATTATACTCGTCTTTCTGCTCCGGCTTGGATTCGTCTTTTCCCAGGCCCTGCTGCCCCGATATCCAGGCTTCCAGTATTTCTTCGAGCGCTTCCTCTCTGGCATTGGTTCGTATGACCGTCTTTCCGGGTTCTTTCAGGTTAAAAGCAATCTTTATGATAATATCGCTTTTTGGCATTATTCCCTCCTTCTTTGTCCTCCAGAAATATTAGCAAGTAAAAAAATAAAATCAAGCCGCTGAGCTTAATTGAAACTGATGCTGCAATTAATCAAGATAATCAGCTTTTGCTTGGCTATGCTCTTCGAAAGTTTTGCTGAAAATAGTTTGCCCTTCGGGAGTGGAAAGATAATAAAGATATTCCGTGCTTTCGGGGTATATGGACGCCAGAATGCTGTCCATTCCGGGATTGGATATCGGACCCAAAGGCAGGCCGTAATTCAAATAAGTATTAAAGGGAGACTCTATTCTGGTATCTTCAAAAGAGTAGCGCCACTGGTCCACTCCCTTAATGTAAGCTATGGTAGCACAGCTTTCCAAGGGCTTTTGAAGTTTTATTCTCTTCCAAAAAATTCCCGCCACTATTTCCTTGTCTTCTTTGGTCTGCACCTCTCTTTCCAATATAGAGGCCATGGTAATAATATCGAAAATGGTCTTCCCTTGCCGGGCTATTTCTTCCTTTAACTGCAAAGTTAGCTTTTGGTCAAAATTATCCAGCATTTTTCTGACTATATCTTCCACTTCCGCCTCCATGGTCGCCTCATAAGTATCGGGGAATAAAAAACCTTCGAGCCCCACATTATCGGGCTTTGACTCTAGAAAGGAATATTCGCTTGAAAAGTCTTTTGGTTTTGGCAAATCGGCTGCTTGTGAATAGTCTGTTGCGGGAAATCCGGCCGCCTCCCAAAATTCTTCGGCCTGAAAAATCCCCCTGTTTTCCAAATGATAGCCTATATTCCTTAAATTCCACCCCTCGATTATGGTAAGCTTTTCCCTTATCACTTCTCCGTTGATGAATTTCCCTGCCATTTGAGGGATATTCATGGATTCGGACAAAGAATAGGTTCCTGCCTGAAGTTCGCCGGCGGAAGCGGTGAGTAAAACATAAAGCCTGAACATCGGACCCCACCTAATCAATCCTTCTTCTTGGAGATTCAAGGCGATATCTCTTGAGCCCTCCCCCTTTTCAATACGGAAAATCGCTTCGCTTGAATCGGAGCTGATTGGAAGTAAAATCTGCCAGGCAAGCAAGCCCGCTATTATAATAGATAGAATAATTAATGTTTTTTTCATTTTTCTATGAGGGGGACAAAAGCAAAGCCGGGATATTCTTTCTTGGTAAAATCGTTTTCTCCTTTTTTAACCAGATGCAAAATTGAAGAGGCTGCGGAGGTGACTATTGCTCCGCCGATTTTAAGCTGATCTCTCCAGGCCTGAGGCACCTCTCCCTGAACAGATGCCGAACAAAGGATTTTGTCGAAGGGAGCCTCTTCCTCAAGGCCTTTTGAACCGTCCTTTTGTATAAACCTGACTATTCCCCTCTCAATAAAATTATACCTGGCAACGTTCTTTTCTCCAAATTCTTTCAGCTCAGCCAACAGCTCTAAAGAAAATATCTTTCCCTTCTCCCCCACTAGTTCAGCCAGCAAAGCGGAAGTCCACCCAGATCCCGAACCGATGTCTAAAATATTTTCTCCTTTTTGGGGCTGAAGAAGCTCAATCATGAAAGCAACCACCAGCGGCTGGGAAATGGTCTGGCCCCGGCCAATGGGAATGGCCCCGTTGAATTCCGCCAAATGCTTAACGTCGTCCGGCATAAAATCCTCTCTCTTTGTTTTCTTGAAAGCTTTTATTATCTCCGGAGTTTTCAGCCATTTTTCGCTTATTAATTCTTCAATTAAGCCCATAATTATATTCTAAGAGAATAACTTTTAAAATAAAAGGGGCTGTTTAGCCCCTCTCCTTTTTTAACGAAGCGAATGCTTCGCTGTTATTGCTACCCATTAATTCTCCGCTCAGGAATTTCTTCTCTACGGGCAGAAATTTCTTGCTGATGAATTTAATGGCCTGCTCCGGAGAAGCTCCGTTGAAAAGCTTGCTCCAAGCCTGCATACCCCTGGAACCGATCTTCTGCGGCATCAAATTTCCGTTCTTATCGGTCCACATTTTGATAATCCCTATTACAATCGAAGGCAGATGATTATGGAAAAGCTGATGATAGGCGTTATGCTTTTTTTGGGACCAGCGATACTTGTTTTGCCGCACGTCCGGACCGTCAATTGAACGGGCAATAATATGGTGCCAGGAGCCGTGTTTGTTTTTCCAGCTGTCGTTCCCGTTACCGTTCTTGGCCATTGCGCCCCCCTTATTTCTACAAAGAACTTTTAATCCTTATAGCACGAAAAGAAAAAGGGTGGCAAGTTTCCTGCCACCCTTATTTTTTATTTCCACTTGTTTATAAAATCGTCCAGGTCCGCGTGATTCAAGCTTTCCCTCGGCTCAAAGGGAATATATTCCAATTCCACTTTGGTCAGGTTCTTCTTGTCGTCGAAGGCCATCTCGATCACCCAAACGCCCAGCTCTGCCAGTTTGTCGAGGCCGATAATGTAATCGGTGGTGTCTTCCAGGCAGGGAACCAGGAATCCGGCCATGCCTTTGTACTGCATGTAAGCGGCTCTGTGTAAATGGCCGATGAAAGTAGCCTTGGCGCCCTTTATGACTTCCATTGCCGAGACTAAAGCCTCAATGCGGCGCTGGAGCCTGTAGGACTGGCCGTAAGGCAGACCCCCCTTGGGATGCTGAAGATCGAATTGCATGCCCTTGAAGTTGAAGGTTCCCTGGGGTCCGCCGAGATACTGAATCTTATGGCCCCGGAGGGTCGCTATCTCCACAAAGGTTTCAACTACGTTATGCCCGCCTCTGACCCAGTATATAGCATCGTGCTCCTTTCCCGGAGAAGAGATGAGAACCATGGGTATCTTAAGCTTGGGCAGATACTTCATGAGCCTCTTCCTCTGAGCATCGGCGCCGTTGGCTACCAGGTCGTGCTGCTGGCCGAGGTAGTTATCAGTGCCCTCGAAAAGGTTGCCGCAATTAATAATGGCTTCAACCTTTCTTTGGTTGGCTATCTTGATGGTTTTTCTGATTAAATCCACCCGGTCGTTTTTATGGCCGATATGCCAGTCGGCAGTGGCCAGAAATCTGATCTTGGTGGTAAACAGCGAATCCAGGTCCAGAGGCACGGCCTTCCGCTTAATGTCCCTTGTAAGCTCGAAAGCCTGCCGGGCTTCATTCATCCATATCTTGTATCCCTTTTTCTGGAGAATCTTGATTTCGCTTTCGATGTGAGCAACGCTCTTTCGAATGAGGTTGGAAAGTTCTCCACGGCGTGCCGGACTTTCTTCCAGGCGCATTATTATCTTCTTTTCTTCTTCACTGAGATCCTCCAGCAGGTCTACGTCCTTCTGGTAATCGTTGTCCTTGAAGTAGGCGGTAAGGTCGTAGAAGGCGTAGGTGAATCCGCTGAAAGCGCCGGTCTTTTTGTCGAAATTGGCGACCATGACCAGGCATCCCAGAACCGGCATAGCCCCTCTCCTCCGGCTTACCGTTTGAGAGGCGGTAATGCGGCGCAGGGAAGGAATGGCCACGCCATCGTAATCGTTAAACCTTTCATCGCTGATGGGAAGCTGCCTCGGCAAAAGAATGCCGGTATGCAGCCCTCCGGCGACAACGGCCCGGAAAGGCTCGGAATGCTCGTACATGTAATACACTGCTTCCTGGAAATTTTCGATGATACCCTGGAGCGGATAGGACTTGGTATAGGCCTGAACGCCCCCGGCGGCCACTACGGCCACCTTGGCGTCTTTGTGCCCGATAGGAATAACCGCTCTTTCATCTCCGAGATACCTGATATCGGTTCTCGGCTTTTTGCAAATAAGGGATTCAATGTTTTCGGCGTCCTTTCCCTTCTTGAAGCTCATTTCCCTCCGGCCGTTCAGAAGAAACGTATTGAAGGAGGCCTTGGGGAAGACAGTTCTGACATATTCAGCCTGGGCTGCGGGGGTGTGGAGAAAGTATTCCCTCTCTCTCCCCTTGGTCGGCTTGCCGGCCACCAGATTGCCCAAGATAATATTGCAGAAAACGTTCCTCTGCTCTCCGATTTTCAAGCAGGTTGCTGCCAGGTCGATCTGCTGGGCTTTCAAGCCCAAAGCGAGATCGGACATGAAAAGAAACTCTATCTTATCTTTCTTGGTTATCGGCGGAAGCGACGGCTTAGGCGCCAAAAGAGGCTGCCTTTTCAATTTGAACTTTCTCTGATTGCCGACTTTCTTTTCGGTTATGAGGTAGCCCTTCTGCCTCAATTCGTCAATAAGGGGAAATATCTCTTCCTTGGGAAGATCTATTTCCGAATCGTTGGAAAGAACGGCGATGGAAGCTGAAGCTTTTTCCAGAATCTTAAGGATTCGGTTGGCTTTCGCTTCCCTCTCCTCGGCGGTCATTGAATGATTATTATTGGCCATTTGATATCACCTCCGTATCAAATTGGTAAAGTTCTTTTATTTAAGGCTAGATTATTTCAAAAATTAAGTCAACCTAAAATAAAAGTGGCGCATTAGCACCACTTTTTTTAATCTTCTTACAGTCTTTTTAAGATAGCTTGGGCAACTACCATTCCCGAAACGGACGATTGCAGTAACCCTCTGGTTATTCCCGAACCGTCCCCTCCGACGAAGAA
>JAQUTZ010000001.1:13970-27139 GCA_028694095.1 Minisyncoccota bacterium
CCGGGGGCCGCAACAACATAATCCGCTTTTTCGTTTCCGGAAACTCCGGCTATCTGAATTAAAAATTTATTTCCTTCCTTCTGAATTGAATCGACCGGGGAATCGGTGCGAATCAGCACGCCCCTCTTTCGCAGCTCTTCAATCATCTCTGCAATAATATGGGGGGAAAGATCCGAACCGAAATGGCGGACTCTTGTGGGAATAATCCTCAATCCTGCCCTGAAGCCGTTGTCGACGATATCTTTAATCTTTTCATCGTCGTTCTCGTAAGCTTCGGCTCTGCCGCCAAACCGGCTGTAAATAGAGCTGGTAATCTCTACCAATTCGAGATACCTCTCTTCGCCGATAAGGCCGGGCAGCTGGCCGCCGACATTCAGGGATTTTGGGTAACGAGGGTCTGGCATAGTAAGCTTGCCGTCTGAGAAAGCCCCCGATCCTCCTAAACCGGAAGTCAGGTCGTCCTTAGTCCTTTTGCAAAGATCCGGGCCTTTTTCGTACATTCTGATTTCCGCGTCCGAATGCTCTGAAAGCTCCAAAGCCGCGAACAAACCGGCTGGGCCTGTGCCCACTATAACTACCTTCTTTGACATTTTTCTCCTCCTTATTTTAAAGAACGCTCCTTTTCAGCTGTTTTTTAGCCTTCAATCTGCTGAATAATCCCACTCTGTCTATTATTAAAACACCGTTCAAATGGTCTATTTCGTGCTGAAAAACCCTGGCCTGGAATCCTTCCGCCTTAATATTAAGTTTTTTTCCGTCCAGGTCAATAGCTTCTATTTCAGCTCCCTCCGGACGCTTGATTTTAAGCCAAATACCGGGCAAACTCAAGCAACCCTCCTCCATGGAAACCTTTTTTCCGTACTTTTTAATAATCTTAGGATTAATAAAAACCGAAGGGCCGTTCTCGGTCTGAACGGCTATTATTTTTTGGGAAATCCCCACTTGCGGCGCTGCCAGTCCCACGCCGTCTTCTTTTAGCATGGTTTCCGCTATGTCGGCGGCCAGCTTCCTTATTTCAGGGGTAATTTCCCTTATCTCCGAAGCCCTTTTTCTCAAAACGGGATCCGGATATTTTTTCACATCCAAAACACTCATAACCAAGTTATCATACCTCTTTTAGGGTCTAAAATCAACTATTCGTGCCTCCTAAGAGCTTCCACGGGCTTAAGCTTGGCAGCTTGTTTTGCCGGAAAGAATCCAGCCAGACAACCGACGCTAAACGAGAAAGCCAAAGCGAAGACTATCATCCAGGGGGCTATGGTGGTGGTAAAATAGAAAGAAGGATTTAATTTGGCGTAATAGCCGACGGCTTCCGCTAAAACAGTTCCCAGTAAAAGCCCGCCAACCCCTCCCAAAACCCCTATTATGCCGGCCTCGATCATGAATATCCAAAGGATGGCCGAATTTTTAGCTCCAATGGCCTTCATAATACCTATCTCTCTCGTTCGCTCCCTCACGGAAGTAAACATGGAGTTGGCTATTCCTATTCCCCCCACCAGAATGGCAATACTGGCAAATCCTATTATCACTATCTGTATTATCCCCAAAATATTTCCGGCAATCTCCCCCATTTTTTCTGAGGTTATAACAGAAAAATCATCCTCCTCTGTTCCAACCCTTCTTTTCCTGGTTTCTCCGAGTTTTTCCTCGATATTCTCCGCCGCAGTATTTTCATCAAACCCGTCTTGAAGCAGAACCATTGCGTAAGAAGCGGTCCCCCTCTTATCTCCCGTTAAACTTTGATAAACCTCCATATCCATATATATCATGCTGTCGTCCTGCTGACTGCCGAGAGAATTAAGTATCCCTGCCACTTTGAATTTTCTGCCTTTTATGGTTATTTCTCCCCCTGCTTTAACTTCTTTTGAAAAAATCTTATTCGCCACCTGCGAGCCTATTAAAACCTCATTGCTTCTGACTGGCCACTTGCCATCAGACAAAGTCCACCCCTGAAAAACGCTTAAAATATCCAAACCCTCCTTCCAGGGACTAAATCCTCCGATGGCCGCCTGCTTGGATTCGCCTTCATACCTGATAATAGTTCCGGAAT
This sequence comes from Minisyncoccota bacterium, assembly GCA_028694095.1. Classification (GTDB taxonomy): domain Bacteria; phylum Patescibacteriota; class Minisyncoccia; order Minisyncoccales; family MHMH01; genus JACOYH01. The sequence continues at coordinate 16,021 of JAQUTZ010000001.1, forward strand.
AAGAAAATCCTAAAACTTCATCCACCCCTTCTGCATTGGAAATAGCATCCATATCTTCTCTTTCAAGCTTGCTGCCGCCGAACATCAAAGAAGAAAAAATATCCTCCGAGCTTCCGGGCATTACCATGACCATTTCACCTCCGAGAGACTGAAGCTGCTGATTAATGGTTGTCTTTAGGCCTTCGCTCAAAGAAAGAAGGGAAATAATTAAAAAGACGCCGATGATAATTCCCAAAACCGTCAGCCAACTCCGCAGCAAGCGGCTCCTTAAATTTCTAAAAGCTATTTTAAAATATTCTTTTATTTCTCCCATACTGATTTTTGGGCTTGAACATGATTCTTGACTATTTGCCCGTCTTTAATATTAACCAGTTCTTCGCTGTATCCGGCAATGTTCGGATCATGGGTAACCACTACGATTGTTTTTCCTTCCTTATTGTGAAAATTAGTTAAGACCTCCATTATCTTCTTTCCGGTAGTTGAATCCAGGTTTCCGGTCGGCTCGTCGGCGATAACCACTTCCGGATCATTGGCGAAAGCTCTGGCGATGGCGACCCTCTGCCGTTCTCCTCCAGAAAGTTCGGCCGGCTGGTGTTTTATCCTGTCTTTCAACCCTAAACTGGAAAGCAGCTCCGCGCCCCTCCTTTTTCTTTCTTCTTCCGATTTTCCTTGAAATATCATGGGCAGGGTAACGTTTTCCAGGGCGGTGAGGTTGGGTATTAGATTAAATTCCTGGAAAATAAACCCTATAGTTCTTCCTCGCAACTGGGCCAACTGGGTTTCCGTCATCTTGGTGACATCCTTGCCTTTAAGAAATATTTTGCCGCCTGAGGGAACATCCAGGCAGCCAATCATATTTAAAAGAGTTGATTTTCCGGAACCGGAGGGCCCCATGATAGTCACAAAAGCGCCTGGATTTATCTCCAGGCTTATGCCCCTAACCGCCTCTAACTCCACCTTGCCCAATTGATAGGTTTTCCTAACGTCTTCCAGCTTAATAACCGGATCCATGTTAATTCAAAATTACTTCTTCGCCCTCCTCAAGACCGGAAATTATTTCCGCCATATCGTCTGCGCCTATTAATCCAACCTCCACCTCCCGCTCCTTAACTTCTCCGTCTTCAAATACGCGAACAAGGCTCTTGCCTTCAGACATATTGATAGCGTCTTCGGGAATAATCAAAACGTTCTCCCTGGAATCGGTTTTAATCGTAATATCGGCCGTCATGGCAGGTTTTAAGCCCTGCGGCGCCTCTTCATTGAAATTAATGGCCACCATGTAATAGACTACTCCGTCGATAAGCTCCTCGGCGGGATCAATTGAAACCACCCTTCCGTTAAAAACCCTGTCGGGGAAAGCAATCAGCTCTATTTCCACGGGATTATTAACTTCAACCCTGACTATATCTTCCTCGTAAATAGCAGCTTCAATTTTATATGGATCAGAAGGAAGAATAGTAACTACCGACTCGGTCAGCGCCGGCTGAACGGTTTCCCCTATTTCTTTGTTAATTTCAGTAACAGTTCCGTGAACAGGACTCTTCAGGGTGGCTTCGGCAATGCTGTTCTGCAAGGCATCAACCCTAGCCTGGGCTTGTCTTACTTGGGCCTGATACAAACTAATATCTTCCTCCCGGGGCTCGGCCGTCATAAGAGCAAGCTGGTCTTCAGCCGATTTAAGCGTTCCCTCGGCAGCGCTTATATTGCTCTGATTGGTAATTTTAGTAGATGATATGGCCTGCTGGGCTCCGATAACGTTCGACAACGCCGTGTTAACGTTGGTTTTCTGGGTATTCAGTGAGGTTTTATCGGTACTGCTGACAACATCTTTATAGACAAGGGTATCGGTTGTCTCCCTTATCACGGAAAGGGCTTGATAGCTGACATTAAGAGCGCTTCTCAGTTCCGATAAGGCGCTCTCTATGTTCTCTGCGCTTTCTTCGGCCCTGGCTGCGTCTATCTTGGTTTTTGCTGCAGACAAGCTGCCGCTGATTTCCTCCTCTTTGCTTTTCACTAAAGTGCTCTCTTGATCCGTACCCCCAAAATACGTTCTTCTTATTGAAACAACCTCGGATAAAGCGACTGAACCTGCGGAATATGAGGCATCCAAAACCGCCATGGCGTCTTCATAGGCCTGTTTTATGTCTTCCTCTGCATCGGTATTAATGTTTTCTAAGCTTTGCCTGGCGTTTTCAACCGCAGTTTCGGCTACTTTTATTTCCTCTTGAGTAGAACCGGCGAGCAGTTGGTCAAGCTTTGCTTGAGCTATTTCCAAATTGGCTTCGGCTTCCAATAACTCTATATTAAGCGCGCTGGTATCAAGTTTCACTAAACTCTGACCCGGCCAAACTTCATCTCCGACGGAAACGTATGTGCGCTCCAAAGTGCCGCTGCTTTTAAAACCAAGGTTAATCTTGCCTCCGGCCTTAATGCTGCCAGTTTCAGACACCTGGTTAAAGACGCTGCCCACCTCAACTTTCGCCAATTCATAATCGGCGCCGTTGCTTTTAATAAAAATCTGGTAGACGGCAAAAAGCGCAATGAATATTACAATGATGGCTATGGAAATCTTTTTGAATGACATATTGGTTAACTATACCAAAAAGCAAATTAAAATCAATAAAAAAAGCGGCGCAGGTCTGCACCGCCTATATTTCCTCCAAAAGCATAACCTTATCGGTTTTTGCTCTGGAATCATTCTCATAAAGAACCGAGCCGATCAGGCAGGAAAAAATCCTGCAGGACAAATCGTGTTTTCTTTTAACGTATCTTTTAATCTGTTTTGCTTCTCCGGCGGTTTTACAAACGTGAAGCCCTCCCCCTTTGCGAGGATGGCCGGAAAGCGATTCTCCCGGGTAAACCCATTCTCCAACTTTGTACTTTATGCTGTGAGCTCCCAATAAAGCTACGGACATCAGGTCTTGGGTTAAAACCTTGAAATAAATTCCGGCATTTCTAGCAAAAGCAATAATCCAAACAGTCTCTGTCCCCTTGTGATCCCGATAAGCTTTTAGAACTTCAAATCCTGATTTTTCAAGGATGTCGGTAAATTCTCCCTGCCGATAGAAAGCATAGAATCTTTTATCTTGCTCGGATTTCCGAATAAGTTTTTCTCCCTGCCCCTCTTTCATGGCAAAAAATCCTATGCCGCCCCTTTTGGTTATTCTGCTAATTTCTTTCAGCACTGCGGCAACCTTATTCTTGGGCATATGCAAAAGAACCGCAGGCGCCCAAAAACCATCAAAGGTGCCGAAGGGAAAATCCAAATCATAAATATCTCCCTTTAAGAAAAGCGCTCCGGGGGCGAACTCCCGAGCGAGTTCCAGCATCTCCCCCGAAATATCAACTCCGACGTACTGGTATCCCCGGTCAATGAGGACGGGGGCGTCCCTGCCATTTCCGCATCCGAGATCTATAATTTTTCCGGAAGGCAATAGGCTCTTGAATTTATTAATCTCTGAAAGCCAAAAATCTCTATTGGAATGGGTTTCGCTTCTGCTCTTAGCTATCTTGCTATAAGAATCAATTGTTATTAATTCTTCCTGGGAAAACCGGCTGATTTTCATAATCTCTCCTTTTTAATGTGCTTATCACTAAAGTATTTTACACGATTCGGAGCGGAAAGCAATCCCAAAAAAAATGAGGAAGGCTTGGCCTTCCCCATTTTCCGGAATGCGGTTAAAAACTACCTTCCGAATCTGAATAGGTTCCTGAACCACCCGAACACTCCCACGGACCCCTCCTCCTCTTCGGCCAGTTGCTGCAGCCTTTCCTGTTCTTGCTCTATATTCTGAATCTGTTCCATTATCAAAGCTCTTGCTTCCTCGCTGCAATCTCCGCAGTCCTCCCTTAATTGCTTGAGCTCTTGGATTCTTTCTTGATTCTGGCTAACTTCCTGCTTTATCTCTTGAGCAGCTTCCCTTTCTCCGCCCATAAACAGCCTGACCAAAGCGCTTCTTTCTCTTATCTTCTCCTCGGCGGAAAGCGTAGCTTGAACGGAATTATTGATCTCTCTGGCTATTTGGGAAATTTCCTGGCCTATTCCGCCAGCCAATTCCTCCATCGCCAATAAACCGAAAACCGCCGAACGCACCTGGTTTTGGTTTTCATAAGCTTCTTTCTCGGCTCCCTTCATACTTTGCACCTCCCCCTCAAGCTGCTGCACTCTCTGCTGTATCACCTCTCTTGCTTCAGTTACATTGCCGGCCTTCTGCTGGACCTCCGCCTGGACTTGCTCCTCGACTCTGATTTGCTGGTCTTCGCCGGCATTTTTAGTCTGTTCCCCTGTTTGCTGTTGAAGGCCCTGGGCGTTAGCTGCAACTCCCGCCACAGCAAAAACCATAACAACTAAAGAAGAAATAATTATTTTTTTCATGTTTTATTAAAATTTATTGATAACCGTCGACCTGCCTTAATTATACCAAAAAATAAAGACTGGAAATAGAAGCGGGGCTGGGATATTATGAAGTAATGGCCATTCAAAGGGAATTAAAAATATTCATCAAGTCAGAAAGAAAATTCTTTTACATATTCTTGGCATTTTTGGCCGTAGCCATCCCGGCCGCCTATTTCGCCATATCCTATTTTCCTTGGGAATCCCGACCCCTAGCGGTAGTTATGATTCTGACGGGCCTGGGACTAGTTTTCCTGGCAGACCGCCTGCTGATTCCTCCCACATACGTCAGAAAGATGGAAATATTCGAAATCCTGATTACCGTGCTTGCCGTATTCGGAATAGCCCTGGCTACCGGAGCCATTTACAGCCCCTTGAACATTTTCTATTTCATCCCTATCGCTTTTTCCTTTTTCATTATAAGCCGGGGCTTTGGTTTCTCAACCTTTATTTTGGTGATTTTAGCGCTTCTAACAGAATCGGTCTGGATGGCTTGGCCGGAACTTTCCTTCCAGAACCTCTCTCCCTACCTGCCCTTCCTTTTAAGCTATCTCATCGGCTTCGTTTACGTAGTGGCTATAATGATGCTGGTTAGCGGAACCCTAAGGAGGGTCGAAAGGCAAAGGACCGCCGCCCAAGAAAAGTCAAAATACCTGCAAAAGCTGCTGGAAAATCTCAAAGAGCTGGACAAGGAGAAAAACAAATTCCTTTCCAACATCGCCCATCATTTCAGAACTCCTCTTTCCGTTTTCAGATGGAGCATGAATAGCATCATGAGAAACCCTGAAAATCTCACCCAAAAGCAAAAAGAACTGATAAAAGATATGAAAGAGGCGGACGAAAAACTGATTCTCCTGTTGCGGAAAATAATGACTGTTTCCAAATGGGATTTGCGGCAAGCGGAATACAAAAACACGAATCTCTCGTCTTTAATAAAAGAAACCGTTGAAGAGCAAAAAGAAAAGATAATAGCGGACGTACCAGAGAACATTACGGCAGAGATCAATGAGGAAGGGATAAAAGAAGTCCTTCGCGCCGTTCTGGAAAATGCCGTTCTTTACAACAAACCGAATGGCGAAGTCGAGGTATCGGTAAAGAAAGAAAATAATTCGGTCGGGATAAAAGTAAAAGATGCGGGAATCGGCATCCCCCAAAAAGAGCAAAAACTTCTATTCACCGCGTTCTTCAGGGCTGATAATGCTAAAAACATAGACGCCGGAGTGCGCCAGGGCCTGGACTTATTTATCGCTAAAAAGATTATTGAAGGACATGGAGGAGAAATAAAGATAAAAAGCAAAGAGGGCGAAGGAACGACTGTACATATTACGCTTCCCCAAAAACAAAAAGCGGATTGATGTTATCGCACCGCCTCCTGATGAACTATAAATTCGGATATTATTTTAATACGAAATAAGCAATTGCAGCTATAATTGCGATAAAAATTAAGAGGATGACTAAATTTCTTTTTGTATCCTTGGATTTAGAAGTAGCTTCCGTGGATTCAATTTTTCTTCCTTTGGCTATAAAAATAAACGATATTACAACCAAAGAAATATAAAAAACTAGGCTATATATTAAATGGTCATCGGGAATAAAACTCACAGCCAAACCATATAATATTATAATTAAACCCCAGAATATTGACTGTGGCCTGACTATCTCCTTACTGTCAGAAACCTTTAGCCTTCCCTTTATTGATATGAATAAGCCTAATAGTATTAATGCGATTTGAACCATATTTTTATTATAACTATATTGTAATATTCTATTAAAAAATTATACTCATATTCAAAATTACGTGGCAGGGGCACCAGGATTCGAACCTGGAACTCTTCTTTTGGAGAGAAGAAGTTTGCCGTTAGCCTATGCCCCTATATTAATAAATAATTCCTTAGCTATTAAACATATTTCCTTCGCTAGGGCGGAATTATAATACCTAAGATTCACGCATCCAGGATAATTTTCTTTTATTCTCTTCTTCGTATTTGGTTTTTTATAAGGTTTAATGAATTGATTCTCGGGAATATTTGTAATTTTAGACCAAAATTTTATCTGTCTTTCGGTGTTATGATATTCATGTAAATGCAAGGATACCCTAAACTTTTCTTCTTTTATATTAAAGGAAGATCTTAGTAGTGAAATAAACGCCTTAATTAATAATGGATCTGAATTGGTAAACTGAATTCCAGCTTTCGTATTTTTCCCTCCTTCGCACCAAAATAAGGAAGCGCAAATTATCTTTTGATAATTTTTAGATATCGGGGTGGTTCTTATTAATTCCTCAGTTCTAACTTTCAATATTTTTTCGAACCTTTCTACTCTTGCTTTTCTTATTCTTGCCGAGTTAACTCTTCCTAAATTACTTCTTGAGACTAATCTCTCTATGGCTAAGTTATCAAGTTCTATATTTTTAAGCCATAGAGAAGCAGTGCTTTTAGATATTTTCAATTTTTGGTGAATCTCTGTAAGTGAAAACCCTTTTTTTCGAAGCGCTATGGCTTCTTTATATTTCTTGTCTAGTCTTTTCATCGAACCTACAAAACTAATTACGCCAAACTATTTCTAGTATGGCATAAATATAATAATTTTAAAGAACTGTATCTTTGTTATTATTTTTTTGTTTCCTTGTGAGGAGTGTGCTTCTTACAAAATCGGCAGAACTTCTTCAATTCCAACTTCTCCTCAAGATTTTTCGACTTGTGGGAATTGTAATTAATCTGCTTGCACTCCTGACACTGAAGTTTTGTGTATGCTTTTCTTTTTGCCATATGTTTATTTTTTGGAGCCGATGGTCGGATTTGAACCGACGGCCTACTCCTTACCATGGAGTTGCTCTGCCACTGAGCTACATCGGCGTGGTGGGCAGGGAGGGAGAGTTGCCCGAAGGGTTCCTTCGGAAGGGAATCTGTGCTCCGCTCCTGCTGCGTATATGAAATTGCATATGCCTCACAGGCATCCACAATTTCATGTGGGCAGGGAGGGATTCGAACCCCCGAAGACCGAAGTCGCGTGGTTTACAGCCACGTGCATTTGACCACTCTGCCACCTGCCCAAACACAAGCTATTTTAACACGGTTCTCTTTATTTTTCAATCACTTTGCCATTCTGCTTCTTCCATTCCCCTATCTTCTTATGATCTCCCGACATTAAAACTTCCGGAACCTTCCACTTAACTCCCCTCCTCGGCGAAAAAACTTCCGGCCTGGAATACTGCGGATATTCGATAAAACCCTTCTCCTTGGTAATTCTTTCCTTTAGAAGCTGGGGTTTTCCCAGAACTCCCGGAACCAGCCTGGCCGTAGTCTCTAAAAGCACCATCGCCGGCAATTCTCCTCCCATTAAAACATAATCGCCTATCGATATCTCCTCATCGGCTATGTGTTTTGCCACTCTTTCATCGACCCCTTCGTATCTTCCGCATATTAAAATCAGGTGCTCCATTTTACTTAACCTGGTGGCCATGGCCTGATTAAACTTTTTTCCCCTTGGGGTAAAAAGAATCACCTTGGTTTTTTTAGAACTCCTGTCCTTACCGCCTCCCTTAAGAGCGGTTACGGCCTTGTAAATAGGCTCTAACTTCATAACCATGCCGATTCCGCCCCCAAAAGGCCTGTCGTCGACTGTTTTATGCTTATCCGACGCCCATTTCCTTAAGTTGTGCACTTTCACCTTAAGCAGCTTTTTCTCCAAGGCGCGCTTAATAAGCGACTCTTTGAAATAAGAGTCGAATATTTCGGGAAAAATAGTGATTATGTCGAAAGAAAGCATATTATACTAAAAGATTAGCATTTTAACCTTAAAAATTAAAGGCCAGGAAAGCTGAAAAGCTAATCCTGGCCTTGTTTTGTTAATAGAGAGGAAGGCTATGGTTGGGATTGTAAACGTAGTATCTTCTGGGATGAACCGCCTGCTGTCTTTGCTCAATAACGTCGCTATGATTTACAAGAGCGTCAATGGCACAATGGCAATCATTTATATTGAATATTCTTGATGCGCGCTTGCGGACATACTGCCAGACAAAATTCTTTAAATCCCAGAAGCTTTTGGCGTTAGATCTGGAAAATTCTCCGGTGCGGTGAATTTTCTCACAGGCCTCCACAATCTGCCTGAGAAACCATATCTTGTCTTTATCCAGAGAATCTTTTTCATCTTTATTAATTCTTTCAATCAATTCAATAAATTCGTTCTTCTCCTGAAATATCTCTTCTTTTTGGGTATCCGGAAGATGAACTATATCGCCCTGGCCGGATTTCAGGAGACACTCTTTTTCCTCCAGGCGGAACCTGACGACGGTTTTGTGGTGATCGCGAAGAAGATCTTCGGTTTTGCGGAAATCAGCGTCGTTGCTGACGATAATAAACGTGTCTATCTGGGGATGATCCGCCAAAAGGCGGCATTCTTCGTGGATCCGCTCGTCTACGGTATCGGGACCGTTAAACTTGACCGGAGGACAAAAAACCACGACATAACCCATCCTTCCAAGGCTCATGGCCGTATTAAAATGGACGGTATGGGAGATATAGATTCTGGGCGTTAAAGCAATGCCGTACCGCCTTCCCAAATCCTTCAGTTCTTCTGCGGGAAAATTTTTCCCGATAGCCTTCAATCCTTCTATAAGATTCCTATAATCAATAAGCGTTACCGTTTGTTTTTTCGGGGATTCTTCCTTATTCTTTCCAAACATTATCAATCACCTCCTCTCTTTAAAATTTAATGAACAAACAAAAACTGCAATATATTTCTATATCACAGTTCTTGTTTAACGTCAAGAATAGTCTTTACAGGGACAATTCTTCCAAACCTGCGCTTCCGGCAGATTTCCTTTCTCGAGGACCTCTTCCACCCTCCGGTTCTTCAATCTTAAGATTTATCCTAGCGTGGTTCTTAAGACCGATTATTCTAACCAGAGTTCTGAGGGCGCGGGCGGTCGAACCTTGGCGGCCGACAATCTGACCCATGTCTTCAGCGTGTACAGTCAAAGAGAGTAAAACTCCCATCTCGTCAACCTTCCTTTCAACTTTTACATCGTCGGGATGATCAACTAAATTTTTGACAACGTACTCGAGAAATTCCACATCGTGAGAATTTTTCTCAGCCATAGGATCTCGATATTAATTCTCTAATTTGCGACCTTTTCAATAAACCTGATTCTCATTCATTCGAGAAAGCAGGGTTTGGCCTTATGTTTCCAATTGTAAGACAATTGAACGATTTGTCAAGAATGTGCGCGTGGGAGGACTCGAACCTCCGACCTCGTCATTATCAGTGACGCGCTCTAACCAGCTGAGCTACACGCGCAGAATGAATAAGTGCCTTTTTGAAGGAAAATTGCTTATTCTTTTTTCGAAAACCGGCTTAAAACCCAATTCCTTGAATACTTCTTTCCACTCTTTCTCGGTCTTAAACTCAGGAATATTCGCTCCCCAATGGAGTAACAGGGTCAATCCGGAATGGATTTTGGAGCTTAAATTCGACCAAAATCCTTCGGGAAGATCTTCGTAAACCACTATAATATCCTTAGTTACTCTTCCGGCTTCCTCTAGAAGTTTAACCGGATTCAGGGAATGATGCAAGACGTAGTTTATCAAAGTAGCGTCGAAAGACTTGTCGGGATAAGGAATATTTTCTCCGTCAAAAAGCTTAAAAGAAATATCGCAAGCCCGGTAGTCTTTAACATCCACTCCTTCCAGTTCAGCGCCAAAGAAATCTGCAAAGGCCTCTCCTATCAGCCCCGAACCGCAACCGAGGTCGAGAATCTTGGAGTTCTTTTCTATGTAATCCCGGCAATCCAGGCACATCTTTTTACCGGCTCTTGTGAAGAATCCGGAGAAAACAGTCCAAATGCTCATTTTCTGCTTTTGCTGATGTTTCCCACGGCCAGCGATTCTCCGAGAAGTTTTTTATATGCGGCAGGCGTCATCCTTATCGACCACTTGTTATCCCCGCTGTTTATGACAATCTTCGCATTCTTCAAGAAGGCTCTGTCTGCGAAAACCGGCAGCTTCCAAGGCCCTCCCAAGGGAGGAACCGCTCCCGCTTTTATTCCCTTAATCCTGTTTTTAAATAGCCTTTCTGTGGCGAAATCCACTTTTTTGGCTCCTGCCAGCTTCTTAAGCTTATCCTTATCCAAATTGCGGTTTGCGGAAATCAAAACTAACCCCAATTCCTTATCTAATTTCATAACTAAAGTCTTGCCTACTGTTTTTTCGGGAATTTTCAGGGTAGCAGCTTTATCATGGGCCGTAAAAACGGTCTTGTGGGCAATTTGGTCGCACTTGGCGTCCCCGATAAAGTTTAGCACTCTTTTGGATATCGGCATCAATTACTATTCTAATCAAAACTAAAAGGCCTGTCAAAGGCCTTCCAGTCGCTTAGTTTCTCAGAGTTGCTCCGACCCACCTGCACAGGCAGGCATTAATCGAGACTTGTAAGGCTCCTCGATCAAAACCTTCGGGATTAAAGAGAGATATCTCGCTCTTCAATCCCAGTCAACCTATTGCTACTTAAAAAAGTAGTAATAATTGTATGATCCACGGACAGCTTCCGCTACCCGTGCCTTGTTACGACTTCACCCTTATCACTGACCTTACCTTAGGCCCTCAAAAGAGGGACTTCGGGTATTGCCAGCTTTCCTGGTGTGACGGGCGACTGCTTATTAGAAACTTAATAGAGGCGTTCCCACCGCACGTGCGGATTTCCCGCATACGGCGAGCTCTAATGCATTTT
>JAQUTZ010000001.1:27239-29747 GCA_028694095.1 Minisyncoccota bacterium
TCAAAAGAGGGACTTCGGGTATTGCCAGCTTTCCTGGTGTGACGGGCGACTGCTTATTAGAAACTTAATAGAGGCGTTCCCACCGCACGTGCGGATTTCCCGCATACGGCGAGCTCTAATGCATTTTTTGCTTAAGAAGATACAGCGCCTTCAATCCTGATTGATTTAGATGCGCTCCTTTCTTGATTTTCCCCATTATTTGGCAGAAAATTTCGAAATCTATTTTCTTTGACTTTAATCTCAACGGATGTTTCCGAAAAAACGGAATAATGATTTCCTCTAAATCTTTTCTATTCGCTACCTCATAGCGATAGCAATTCTGATGATTTTTCCTGCCGTCCTTTTGGAAATATACATTTCCGCATCGGAAAAAGTCTTTTAAGTTATAGAGAATTTCTTTGTCTTTCTCCACAACCTTCAGGTAAAACCTTGGTTCGGCTTTAACCCTCCGTTTTCTTTTTGATTTATCGTCTGGATTGCGAATGTAAACGGTAAAACTTCCTTCACCGTCTACCAATCCGACAATGTAATCGGGATTAAGCATAACATTAGAGAGAATCCTTCCCCTTTCGGGTACTATGATTCAGCTGACTTCTGACGCAGCGTCAGTTTCATTTTACTACGTCAGATATCCCCGGGTCAATATATAAGCTATTCCTAGCATCCTGAATAGAGTTGGTGAAAGGCCTTCTTCACGCTCACCACCCAATCGTGAATCGGCCACTCTTTTTTATTCCAGGCTACTATTTGTTTCCAGATCCTCCGCCGTTTTCCTCGCGGAAAACGACTATCCTTCAACTACGCTCTGTTCGGTTGACAGAGGAAGAGATTTTAACTCTTTGGCTAATATACCTGCCGGGCGCGTTTGTCTGTGAGTACAAGCTTCAGGAACGTATTCATCGCGCCATAGCTGATACGCGATTACTAGCGATTCCGGCTTCGTGAGGTCGAGTTGCAGACCTCAGTCCGAACTGGGGGACCGTTTGATGGGATTAGCTCCAGCTTGCGCTTTAGCTACCCATTGTCGGCCCCATTGTATCATGTGTGCAGCCCAGGGCATCAAAGGGCCATGCTGATTTGGCGTCATCCCCACCTTCCTCCTGGTTGTCCCAGGCAGTCTTCTGTGACATATAAAACACAGAACAGGGGTTGCGCATGTTACCCCATTTAAGGGTGCGTCTCAAGATACATGCTGACGACAACCATGCAGCACCTGGGCTAATGTCCTTGTGGGTAGTCCCGACTTTCATCGGGATTTCATTAGCCTGTCAAGCCCTGGTAAGGTTCCTCGTTTGTTGTCGAATTGAGCCACATGATCCACCGCTTGTGTGAAGCCCCGTCTATTCCTTTGAGTTTTAGCCTTGCGGCCGTAATTCCCAGGCGGGATACTTAACGCGTTAGCTTCGCCACCTGAAGGGTCGACACTTCAGATAGCTAGTATCCATCGTTTACAGCGTGGACTACAAGGGTATCTAATCCTTTTTGCTCCCCACGCTTTCGTCCCTCAGTGTCAGGGTCGCCCCAGCTGAATGCCTTCGCTTTTGGTGTTCCGGTTGATATCAACGGATTTCACCCCTACACCAACCGTTCCATCAGCCCCTAACGCCCTCTAGTTGGAAAGTATCTCCAGCACTTCTAAGGTTAAGCCCTAGTATTTAACCGGAGACTTTTTCAACCACCTACGGACCCTTTACGCCCAATAAATCCGGATAACGCTCGAGGATTCTGAATTACCGCGCCTGCTGGCACAGAATTAGGCTCCCCTTATTCGTTAGGTACACTCATCCGAAGATTGTTCCCTAATAAAAGCGGTTTACGACCCGAAGGCCTTCATCCCGCACGCGGCGTCGCTGGTTCAGGGTTTCCCCCATTGACCAATATTCTCGACTGCTGCCTCCCGTAGGAGTATGGGCCGTGTCTCAGTCCCATTGTTGGGGGTCGCGCTCTCACGCCCCCTACCCGTCATAGCCTTGGTGAGCCATTACCCCACCAACTAGCTGATAGGACGCAGACCCATCCCATTCCGGCTTGCGCCTTTACCCGTGAGGGAACTATCGGGAATTAGCTAACCTTTCGGCTAGTTATGCCCGTGAATGGGGTTGGTAATCTACGTGTTACTAACCCGTCTGCCGGTTGCTCTTGCGAGCTCCCGCGACTTGCATGCCTTATCCACGCCGCCAGCGTTCATCCTGAGCTAGGATCAAACTCTCAAAAAGTTGCCCCGCTAAAAGTCGCTTTCGCGAATTTAACATGGGCAAATAGAGTCGAAGCAACTCTAAAAAACTAAACGTTCTTACTAATCTTTTTAAGTTTTCAAAGTACGAGTTTTGCCCTTGAAAACAAAACCGTGAAGACATCCAATCAATTAGGTACCTTCACGGTTCTGTTTTTGGTGTCTTGTTTTCTATTGAATTTTTTCCGGACTAATTAATAACCCGCTTAATTGTCTACTTGTCCATTATATACGTTCAAGTCAGCCTGTCAAGTGAGCCGACGGAGGGATTCGAA
>JAQUTZ010000001.1:29847-44333 GCA_028694095.1 Minisyncoccota bacterium
TTCTGTTTTTGGTGTCTTGTTTTCTATTGAATTTTTTCCGGACTAATTAATAACCCGCTTAATTGTCTACTTGTCCATTATATACGTTCAAGTCAGCCTGTCAAGTGAGCCGACGGAGGGATTCGAACCCACGGCCTACGGTTTACAAAACCGTTGCTCTGCCACTGAGCTACGTCGGCATTTACCTTCCGTCCTTGGCTTTTTTAAGCTCCTCCCAGTAATTATCCTTATGATTTTTCTTCTGGTTGGATTTTTGGCGCAGCTTTTCCAGCCAAGTTCCGGTTTTTTGCTCCGTCCTTAAAGTGAAAACCCGTACCCTGGAAAGAACTTTTTGAAGATGGACTTCGTAATCGAAAACATCGGAACCGGGAAGGTTTCCAACCTGCCTCCTGAGCCTGACAGCCAAAGGTTCTCCGGCGGGAGAATCCTCGGGAAGGGTGGCTAAAACTGGAATCTTCCTAAAAACAATCAGAAGAATTCCCCCTAGCCCTACGAATAAAAGGATGGTTAGAATAATTTCCGCCATTGGCTATATCTCGTAGCGAGTAAAGTTTTTAACGACTATTTTCTCTCCTATTTTAGCTATAGTTTCATTAAGGAGGTCGCTGATAGTTTTGTCTTGGTCTTTAATCCAAGGCTGGGACATCAGGGAAACGCTTTCTTTGTATTTACTAAGCTTCCCTTCTATTATCTGCTCAACTATATTCTGGGGCTTTCCAGAATCGGCAACCTGCTCTTGGTAGATCTTCTTCTCTCCGTCTAAAAATTCTTCGGGAATTTGGTCCTCGCTGACGAAAATAGGCTTCATTGCCGCTATCTGCATGCAAATCTCATGGGCCAAGTTTTGAAAGTCTTCGGATCTGGCTACGAAATCCGACTCGCACCTCAATTCAAGCAAAACCCCGACTTTCTTGTTGGGATGGATATAGCTTTCCACTATCCCCTGAGCGGTTTCTTTTTCAGCTCTTTTTCCGGCCAGCTCTATCCCCCTTTCCCTTAAAACCTTTTTGGCTTCGTCCAAATCTCCCTGGACCTGCTCCAAGGCTTTTTTGCATTCGGTAATGGAAACCCCTGTTTCCTCTCTGAGTTTTTTAATTTGTTCCATGTCAGCCATATATTTCTATTATACCTTATTTACTTCTTATTCTTCAGCACCACTTCTTTAACCTTCCCCAATATATACGCCACCGAAGACAAAGCGTCATCGTTGGCGGGAATAACGTAATCAGCTTGAGCGGGGTCAACATTGGTGTCAGCCAGGGCGATAATTTTAACCCCCTTGGCCTTAGCCTCTGACAGGGCCAGCTGGTCTTTTCTCATGTCGCAGACAAAAATCGCTTCGGGAGTTCCAGAGAGATTCCTTATTCCCTCGAACTTTACAGTCAGCCTTTCCAGTTCCTTGTCCAGCTTGGCTTTTTCTTTCTTGGTGTATTTTTCCAACTCGCCTTCTTTTTTCCTCCTTTCCAGCTCTTTGTAGTGCTCAATTCTTTTTGAAATGCTGGAAAAATTAGTGAAAGTCCCCCCCAGCCATCTTTCCGACACGTAAGGAAGGGTGCATTCCTCGGCGGTTTTTTTGACCAAATCTTTAATCTGGACTTTTGTGCCGACTAAAAGAAGCGTCTTTCCGTCGGAAACGATATCGCTGATAAATTTCAGGGCTTCTTCCAGCTTCTCTTTGGTTTTATCCAAATCGATAATATGAATGCCGCTTCTGGCGCCAAAGAGATAAGGCTCCATTTTAGGATGGATATTGGAAGTCTTGTGCCCAAAATGAACCCCGGCTTGGGCCATTTCTTCTACGTCTATTTTGAAATCTTTTTGTTTGGTTTCTGCCATAATTTTTACTCGATTAGTACTATATCATATTCTCAAAAAAAAGAAAAGGTGGTAAGGTTAAAATGATGAAAAAGA
This sequence comes from Minisyncoccota bacterium, assembly GCA_028694095.1. GTDB lineage: Bacteria > Patescibacteriota > Minisyncoccia > Minisyncoccales > MHMH01 > JACOYH01. The sequence continues at coordinate 31,759 of JAQUTZ010000001.1, forward strand.
CCGTAGTAATCTCCCTTGGGGGTTCTATTATAGTTCCCCAGAAAATTCAAGTGGCCTTCCTTAAACGATTTAAGGATTTTATTTTAAAATTATTGAAAGAAAATTACAAGATTATCATAGTCGCCGGCGGAGGGGCCACTGCCAGACAATACCAATCGGCGGCAGAACAAATAACAAACATAACCGACGAAGATAAGGACTGGATAGGAATTCACGCAACCCGCATAAACGCCCACCTGCTGAGAACCATATTTAAAAGACAAGCCTATCCGGTAGTGCTCGACAGCCCCCATAAAACCATCAAGAATAAGCCGTATAAGCTTTATATAGCTTCCGGATGGGTGCCGGGATTTTCCACCGACTACGACGCCGTTCTGCTGGCTAAAAGATTTGGGGCTAAAAAAGTCATTAACGCTTCGAATATAGATTATGTCTACGATAAAGACATAAGCGAGCACAAAGACGCCAAACCGATTAAAAAAATGACCTGGAAAGATTACCGAAAGCTTGTGGGGCCGAAATGGAAACCGGGAATGAACGCTCCCTTTGACCCGATAGCAGCCAGAGCGGCTGAAAAGTCTAAAATGAAAGTAGTTGTCGCTAACGGCACCAATATTAGAAATCTGGAAAATATAATAAAAGAAAAGAACTTCAAAGGAACAATTCTCGGCTGATTAAAAGAAAGCAGGGGGCGAACCCCTGCTTTTGTTATGCTTAAATTATCCATTTTTCGGCTATTTCAAGAAATCTCCTGACTTTTGCCAGATCGAAAATGGCGTCGTCTTTCGAACGGAGATGCGTTTCAGCATCAATCCAGATGGCCCCTGAACCGGCAACAGCAGATATCATTTCCAGCTGATCTTCCAGGTTATCGGGAGAAAGGCCCCCAGCGTATCCGCAGCAGACGCCCGGAACGGCTTTAGGCCAGCTGCCGGGAACTTTTCCCGCTCCGCCAGATGAATCAAACAAAGGAACAACGTCTATTTCAGAAGAGTTGCTCAGGGCGCTGAAAAAGAAGTTGTTTACCCCGTCTTGCTGCAAGATAACCTGCCTCTCCGCCCCCAGATGGTCGGACAGCACCTTCTTTAAGCCGGCCAGGCTGACCTTGTGCGATTCGGCATGGAAATTAAGTTGAAAACGGTCAAACATCTTCCAGGCCGGATCAAGGTCGCAGAAAAATTTCGATCCCCCAAGGCAGATATCCCTCACCCAGTGTCCGCAAATATGGCCGGATAAAACTAAATTAGCCCCGGAAGAACAAATGCCGTCCAAATCTTCCAGCCATTCTATCGAAGGAAACCTGTATCCTCCCTTTCGATTTTTAGACAGCAAAATGCCGAATTCAACGAACGGAAAATCTTCTGCTATCGCCACCAGATCTCCAGGATCCACGCTTCCGTCAGCTCCCGTAACGGTCGCTCTTTCTAATATTCTCCTCGCCATTCTTCTCACCTCCTTCTTTTAAAATTACTAACTAAAGGGTATAATAATGGAGGCTGAGGGTCAATACTCTTGATTTTTCAGCATGATTTGGTAATATAGGAGATATGAAAAAAGATATTCATCCAAAATACTACGATAAAGCCAAAGTTCAGTGCGCTTGCGGCAACAGCTTTACTGTTGGCTCAACCAAGGAATCAATAGAGGTGGAAATCTGCTCGCAGTGCCACCCGTTTTATACTGGCAAAGAAAAGATTCTCGACAGCATGGGCAGAGTGGAAAAATTCAGAAAGAGGCTTCAGAAAAAAGAGGAAATTCGGAAAAAGAAGAAATAATTCCCAATGGCCGGTATTGAGGAAATAAAAAAGGAATATCAGGAAGTACTCGATCAGCTCAGCGACCCTGAGCTGATTTCCGATTGGGAAAAAATGGAAGAGCTTTCCAAGAAAAAGGCTTACCTAGAAAGGATTATCCAAAAAACCGATGAAATCACGGAAATCGAAAACAAGATTGCCGAGAATAAGGAAATAATTAAGGCCCAGGAAGACACGGACCTGGTTTCCCTGGCCGAAGCAGAGTTAATCCAGCTTCAGGAAAAGGAAAAACAAATGAAAACCGAGCTCGACGTTTTAATTAAAGGCGAAAACGAAACAAACTCAAACCCCAAGGCAGCTATAATTGAAATAAGAGCCGGGGCCGGAGGCCAAGAATCAGCTCTCTTCGCCGCCAATCTTTTCAGGATGTATTCAAAATATGCCGCACTTAAGGGATGGAAAATCACCACGCTTGATTCCCAGCCCACCGAACTAGGAGGATTTAAACAGATAACTTTCGAGATGAAGGACGGGGACGTCTATTCCAAAATGCAGTACGAGGGAGGCGTCCATAGGGTTCAAAGAATCCCTGAGACCGAAAAGGCGGGAAGAGTCCATACTTCAACAGCTTCAGTAGCAGTCCTCCCTAAAGCTAAAAAAACCGAAATAACCCTGAATCCGGCCGATCTCAAAATAGAAGTTTCCAAATCAGGGGGGCCGGGCGGCCAGAACGTCAATAAAAGAATGACCGCCGTCAGAATAGTCCATCTGCCCTCAGGCCTTGCCGTGTCCTCTCAAACCGAAAGAAACCTTCAGCAAAACAAAGAAAGCGCAATGTCAATTCTAGCCGCGAAACTGAAAGAAATTAAAGAGGAAGAGGAAATGAAGAAAATGGGCGAAAAAAGAAAATCCCAAATTAAAGGCGCCATGAGATCGGACAAAATCAGAACATATAACTTTCCTCAGGACAGAGTAACCGACCATAGGATAAAAAAGAGTTTCCATAATCTAGAATCAATTATGGACGGCAATATCGACCCTATAATAGAAGCGCTGGAGGAAGCAGACAAGGAATAAAACAAAAGCGGTGCAGAACACCGCTTTTTTGGCACTTAAGATCTGACGTGAACGTCTCTCCCGATAAGCCGGCCGCAAATTTTGCAATAATAGTTAACGCCTGCCGATCCCGACAGAACGCCAATATCATCGTAATTTTCGGTCCGGGGATTTCCCCTCACCCAGCCGCAGCCGCTGCTGTCTTTTCCGAAGGAATACATTTCCTCGCATAGATAGGCCGCCTCTTCGGGATTGCCAAATTTTCCTTTGACTACTGCGATTCTGTAGCCCTCTCCCCCAAAGCCCTTGCTTCTGGGTTTTTCTTCAATAAAAGGATTGCCGCTTTCGGACTTCAAGTCTTGCAGCTTATCGGCTATCAACCCCTGGCGTCTGGCGGAGCCTCTTATCAAATCCAGCTTTTTGGCGGACAACTCCCCCATCTTCGCATTAAGGGCGGCCATTTCAGCCTGCTCTTTCTTGCCAAGCTTCAGCGAAGGCGAATTATCGGGAGGCATAAACACCGGGAAACTTCTAAATCCCACCATTTTGATTCCTCCTTTCTTTTAAAGGTTCTAAGTTAATTTATAGGATGGATTGCAAAAAATCAAGTCCTTTATTTCTCAAGTTCGGCTATTTCAACCGTATAGTTGGCAGCGATTCTCATTACAGGGTATCCGTAATCCCTCATATATATCTCTTTATAGCTTGACCATGACCACCCCCCGCCGGCAAAATAGCTCATTACGGCGTTAAACTCGCTGTTGTAGTCCTGCTTGGCTGCTCCGCCGTTCTTTAAATACAGTCCGGCGGCCAAGAAAGCGTCTTTAATATTCCACGGATCGGGCTCTTGCCCGGTAATTTCAAAAACCTTATCTCTGAACAATACCCAGGTGGTGGGAATGAATTGAGCCGGCCCCATTGCCCCGCCGTATCCGTAAGACATCGGACAGGAAATTGGAGTACTGAAGGGATCCCTTCCCAGAGCCGTAGTGATGGCTATAAAGTCTTCTACGTCTCCTTTTCTGCCTCCCAGGCCCATCGGCTTCATTACGTTGTCCACTTCCCTGCCGTTATAGGCCACGACCCCGGAGCCGGTCTCGGGATCCTTTAAATAACACTGGCCGACATTTTTTCCGAGATTGGATTCCTGCGTTAAAACCGCAAGCAGTAAAGCCGGCCTGACTCCGGTAACGGATTCTACATACTTTGCTATTTCGTAAGCTTCGCCGAAAGTTGGAGCATCGGGAACTCCGATTAATTCAAATATTCTTGAACGAATCTGCTGGGCCTGAAGCTGAGTATTTTCTTTTTCCTTTATAATTCTTTGGTATTCTGTTTCGGTAATCTTCAAGAGTTCTTCCACCTCCTGCCTGGCAGCGGTTGATTGCTGTTTTTGCAGAGTCTGAAGGGCAACTTGTTTTTCCGTGCTATCCTTCTCTTCGTCAAGATTTTTCTTTTGGTTTTCCAGATATTCTTTCAGAGATTTAATATCATCTAAAAGTTTCTGGTTGTCTATATTCAAAGCCTCCAAAGCAGCTAAGTTCTCAAAAAACTCTGAAAACCCCTCTGAAAGCAAAATTCCCAACAGCGGACGCTGGTCTTCTTCGTTAACCGTCCTTAAAATAAGGGCTAACCTGTCCTTGGCTTTTTCTATTTCCAAAATAGTGTCTTCTATGGATTCTTCGGTATCGTTAATCTGCAGAGCCAAGTCGTTAATGACAATATTACTCTGATTTATCTGGGCCTCCAATTTCTGAATGGTATTTCTGAGGATGTATATTCTATTTTGCAGAGTTTCTTTTTCTTCGGCGGTTTTTCCGATTTCCTGGTCATAGTGGGCTATCTCTTCTTCCAGCCGCCTTAATTCTTCCTCCAAAGCGGCTCTTTCCTCGGCCGGCGACATGTCGGCTAAAATAAAAAGCTCCGGCAAAACTAAAGCCGAAGCCACCAAGCAAATGATAACGATTTTTGAAAAACGGGAAAACATTGAAGTTACTCCTTTTTTTCTTCTTCTTTGGGCTCTTCACCCCCCTCCTCGGCTTCCTCTTTCTTTTCTTTCTCAACCTTCTCAACCTCTTCAACCTTCTCTTCAACGGGCCTGGACAGCTCTTCTTCAACATCCTCTGGAGCGGAAACAGAAACTATGATTTCCTCGGGTTCGCCGAGAACCTCTACGCCCTCTCCGACCTTGAGGTCTTTTATTTTAATGTGGTCCTCAAAGGTATTCAACTGGCTTATATCTATTCTGATTTCCCTTGGCAAGTTATTAGGAAGAGCCTTAACCTCCACCTCCGAAACATTCTTGTAAAGAGTTCCTCCCAGAGCTTTAACCGCCGGAGCTTCTCCGTCTAAAATAATGGGTATGCTGGCTTCAGTCTTCTTCTCTAAATCAGGCTGGTAAAAATCAACATGGACAGGCTGGCCGGATATGGGGTCTGCCTGCAGATCATGTATCAAAACGGGATACTCTTTTTTATCGAGCTCAAGAGTTATCAATGAACTCTCTCCGGCCTCTTTGTAGGCTTTTTGGAGTTCTTTGGTATCAACTGCAATAGCGCGGCTTTCTGTTTTAGGACCGTAAAGAACGGCGGGCAAAAGGCCCTTTTCCCGAAGCTCGCTGTTGTTCTTTTCTCCCGTTTCCCTAATTTTAGCTGTAATATTTGTCATATAGATTAATCCAAGATTATTCCACGCGGATGCATTGGACGGGACAGGCTTCCGCCGCCTGATTATTACAGCCGGCCTCTTCCGCCTCCAATACATAATTTTCGTTATCTTCTTTTTTGGAACCGAGGAGGTCGGTCTTTCCATCCTCTCCCAGTTTCCAATGCTTAGGGCAGACTGCCTCACAAGCCCCGCAACCGATGCATTTATCCCTTTCTAGTATAACCTTTGCCATAATTTAAATTTTGTTTGAACTTCCGAATAATTTAATCTTTTTTTCGACTACTTTTTGAACCGCTTCCACGGCTTCGGGTAGATATTTATACGGAGTCGTCTCTCCTCCAGAAAGCCCTTTTTTGAGAGCCTGACTGTAGGCTACCCTAAGCTCGGTGTTAACGTTGATTTTAACTATCCCCAGAGAAATAGCGCTCCGGATGTCTTTTTCCGATACGCCCGAACCTCCGTGCATAACCAGGAAAGTATTCTTGAGCTGGTTATTGATATCTTTAAGCCTCTCTAGGTCTATTTTCGGCTGAAAGCCCCGTACTTGGCCGTGGAATGTCCCTATGCTTACAGCCAAACTGTCGACTCCGGACAAGCTTACAAATCTTTTAGCCTCAAGAGGGTCTGTCATTTTAACGCTTTTTGCCTCTGGCGCTTTTTTTAAAAGACTTGAGGATCCGGAGACAGCATCCATTTCCCCTTCCACCAATACGCCCCTCTTTCGGGCATAATCTTTAACTTTTCCGGCTATTTTAATGTTTTCATTCAACGGCAATTTCGAACCATCGAAGTGAACCGCCGAATATCCTTCATTAATCGCTCTTTTAATATACTCTAAAGAACGGCCGTGGTCAAGATTTAGAAGAATAGGAAGGCCCGTTTTCCTGCGGTAAAAATCCACCAAATTGGCTGCTTCCTTCAGTCCCAAAAAACCGCTTTCTCCTTCGGAAGTTCCTATTATAATCGGACTTTTTAATTTAACGGCAGCAGCAACAACGCCCTTTAAGGCATTCATATCGGAAACGTTAAACTGCCCTATCGCCCACCTCTCTTTTTGCGCTTTTTTGAAATATCGGGGAAATTCCATATTAGCATTTATAGCGGCAATTATTTGCTTGCCGGTCGCAATTTTTTTTAACTATTTTAACTTTTGGATATTTTTGCCCCTTCCTTAGTAATCCCTCCTTGGCTCCCATTTTTCCCAAACAAAAGGTAGCATTGGCAACAGCCAACTGAAGGGCCTCTTTGATTGTTTCTTCCTTGAACTCTTTGTTGCTCTTCTGGCGCATGAGATGAGAGACAAAACCCGAACCGAAACTGTCCCCCGCTCCCGTATGATCGGCCACTTTTCTGTCTAAAATCGGAGCGCAGTAAAAACTTCCCCCGTTGAATGCCGTAGCTCCGTTGGTACCCTTGGTTATAATAGTAATGCCCCCGACCCATTCGTCTATTTTTCGAAAGATTTCTTCTTCTTTTTGGTAGGGAATTTTAGTCAGTTTGGAGGCTTCCTCTTCGTTTAAAATAAGGACGTCCACCTTCTTTAAGATGTCCAGCAAAGTGCGCCGAGGAAGATTAAACTGGCTATAGCCGGGATTAAGAGCAACTTTAATTTTATTTTTATAAGCAAAATCAACCAGAGATTTGGTAAGGTGGGCCAGCTTTCCAGAAAAAGGAGCCAGATAGAACCAGCGGGCTTTTTTAATTTCATCCCAAGGTATTTCTTTTCTAGTAAGAAAATCTGAAGCACCGCGGTAAACGAGAATCGTTCTCTCCCCGCTCCTTAAGGAAATAATAAGGGAGTAAGCGGTTCGATGCTTTTTATCTCTGGCGATGAAATCGGTATTTACGCCTATATCCCTCATCTCTTCCGCCAGAGCCTCTCCCCTTTTATCGGTTCCGATTTTACCGACATAAGCAGTTTTAAAACCCTGTTTGGCAAAAGTAGCGGCCGAATTGGTCCCCCCTCCGCCCGAAGAAACATACATGTCCCTTGCTTCTATTTTGCTCCCTACCGGAAAACTGAGGCATTTTCCCTCGACTAAACGCTTGTCTTTAAGAATAAATTTATTCTCTTCTTTCAGTTTTATGTATGTGTCCCTTACGGCAGAGCCGAATGTGATTATATCGTACATATTACTTCTTCATTTTACTTAGCCTTAAAAGCGTCTTGATAACCGTGTCGGGATTAAGGGAAATCGACTCTATATTCTCCCTAACAAGAAACTCGGCGAATTCCGGAAAATCGGAAGGGGCCTGCCCGCAAATACCTACATATTTTTTCTTCTTGCGGCAAGCCTTAATAACGGATGATACCATCTTTTTAACGGTTTCGTTTCTTTCATCTGCTATGCCGGAAATCTGAGCGTTATCCCGGTCGAGCCCCAGCGCCAGCTGGGTTAAATCGTTGGAACCTATGGACATTCCGTCGAAAATCTTCAGGAATTCTTCGGCCATATTCACGTTTGAGGGAATCTCGCACATAACGATGACTTTTAGGCCGCTTTTGCCTCTCACTAATCCCGCCTCGTCCATTATTTTCAAAACCTTCTTGCCTTCCTCGATGGTCCGGCAAAAAGGAACCATGGCCCAAATATTCTTGAGTCCGAACTCTTCCCTGGCTTTTTTCATTGCCCGGCATTCCAGCAAAAATGCCGGTTTGAATTTAGGATCGTAGTATCTGGAAGCTCCTCTCCAGCCCAGCATGGGATTTTCTTCGTCGGGCTCGAATTCTTTTCCTCCTACTAAAGTAGCGTATTCGTTGGTTTTAAAATCGGAAAACCTGACTATCACCGGATGGGGCCAGAAGGCCGCAGCTATCTGCCCTACTCCTCTGGCCAGCTCGTCGACGAAAAACTGGGATTTATCCTTGTAGCTAAGAGTAATCTCATCTATTTGCTTTTTAACCTTCTTGTCCATTCTCCCATAATTCAGAAGGGCTAATGGATGCACTTTTATTTTCGAGGCAATGATGAACTCTTCCCTGGCCAGCCCGACTCCTTGATGAGGAAGAAATGAATTCTTGAAAGCCACCTCCGGACTTCCCAAGTTAACCATAATCTTAGTTTTTATTTTCGGAATCTTTTTTAAGCTGTATTCCTTTTCTTCCCATTCAACCTTGCCATCGTAAACCTTCCCCACTTCTCCCGAAGAGCAATCTATTGTAATCATTTGGCCGTCTCTTAAAGTCGAACTGGCTTTTCCGGCACCGACTATACAGGGAACTCCCAGCTCCCGGGATACGATGGCTGCATGCGACGTCCTGCCCCCGAGGTCGGTTATTATGCCCGCCGATTTTTTCATAATCGGCTCCCAATCGGGATCGGTCATGGTTGTCACTAAAATTTCGCCTGCCTGGAATTTGCTTATTTCTTTGGCGCTTTTTATAACCCTGGCTTTTCCGGCTGCAATCTTTTCCCCTATGGACGTCCCCTCGACAAGCACCTTAGGATTCTTGCTTTTTAAGGAATATTCATGGAAAACCGCGCCCTTCTTTTGGGTATGGACCGTTTCCGGACGAGCCTGGACTATAAAAAGGTCGCCGCTCTCTCCGTCCTTGGCCCATTCAATGTCCATTGGAAGCTTGTAGTGCTCCTCTATGGTTTTTGCCCATTTTGCCAAAATAATAACCTCGTCGTCAGACAGGCAGAATTTCTGGCGGTCTTTTTGGGGAACGGGAATTTCCATCAGCCCGTCTTTGCCGCCGTAAATCATCTTGTTCCTCTTGCTACCCAGCCGCTTGCTTATTATCGGCTTGAAACCGTCGTCAAGAGTGGGCTTAAAAACAAAAAATTCATCGGGCACCACTTTTCCCTGGACCACTATTTCACCGACTCCGTAAGAGCCGTCTATAAGCACCGCATTACGGAAACCGGTTTCCGTATCCAAAGTGAACATAACTCCGGCCGAAGCCTTGTCCGACCTTACCATTTTCTGCACTCCCACACTGAGAGCTATTTTCATATGTTCAAATCCCCTCTTTTCCCTGTAGGATATCGCCCGGTCGGTGAATAGGGAGGCAATGCATCTCCTGCAAGCCTCGAGCAGCCCTTCCTCGCCCCTTATATTAAGATATGTATCGTGCTGGCCGGCAAATGAGGCTGTGGGCAAATCCTCGGCAGTGGCTGAAGAACGTACGGCAACATCGGTATTATCTCCGTATTCCCCGCAAAGTTGGCGATAAGCTTTTCTGACCTCCTCTTCTAAATCTTTTGGAAGCTCAGCAGTCCTTATTATCCCCCTTATCTTAGCCCCTCTTTCCTGGATATTCTTAACGTCGGAAATATCCAAACCATCCAGTATTTTCGTGATTTTCTCTCTTAATCCGGCTTCATCGATAAAATGCCAATAAGCGTCGGCAGTTAAAGCAAAACCGTCGGGTATGGCTATCCCCTTTTTTGCTAAATTCTCATGCATTTCGCCCAGAGAGGCATTTTTTCCTCCAACCCTGGGAACATCCTTTGAGCTAAGGTCTTTAAACCAAATAATGTATTTTTTCATATATAGTTTATTGGCAGGAAGCGGAAGTTATCGGCCCGTCTATCTCCACCGGAGCTCCCGCCGACTCCAAACACCAGTGTTTTCCTTCTTCGAAAAGCAGGGGGGAGGAAACAGCGAATGCCCCCTTGTCGGCAGACTCAAAACATTTTACCGCCTGATTGCCGTTCTCTTTCATAATAGCCCTTTCCAGGCTTCCCAAGTCTCCCTCGTCAGAAACAGTATCGTCAGATTCGTCGCAGACGCTGGCATAGCTTCCATTGCTATCGAAGTAGAGAAGTTCGGCCTTGCCCCCTATTTGAGATATATAGGTTTTGATATTGGCGTCGCGGGCCCTGTCCCGCTGGCTCCAAGTGTTAACCAGGATGATGCTGGCCAGCATGCCGACAATAGCCACCACAACCAGAAGTTCTATTAAAGTGAAACCTTTTTTATTTTCTCTAAACATTATTTTTTTATTAGAGATTTTATCGCCAAAGCGGCTTCTTTTAAATCCCCGTAATTGGGAATGTGATTGTCTTCAAGAATTTTTGCGCCGGGAGCGGTAATCGGACCCCCCAGGAAGGCGGCGATAATCGGCTTATCTTTCCACTTCTTTTTCGCTTCTATGATAATTTTAGCATTTTTTTCCGTTTCAGTCATAATTTGAAGAGTTTGAACTACTATTAGCCCCTTAATGTCGGGCTGCTCCAAGAGCGCCTCAATGGCAGATTTGTATTTATCGGATAAAGCGTCCCCCACCACGTCAAGCGGATTTCTTCCGGAATAAGCAGGATGCATAACTCCCGGCTTATTAAGCTTCTTCAGGGTTTCTTCGCTTAATTCTACTAGTTTCACCCCCAGCTCCTGGCAATAGTCGGCCAATAAGACTCCGCAGCTCCCGCCGTTGGTGACAATGGCGATGCCATTCTCGCATTTTGGCTGCCAAGCCAGGGCTTTTGCCGAAGAAAAAAGCTCCCTGACGGTATCGGCTTCCGCCACTCCGGTCTGTTTGAACAAGGCTTGATATACCGGGTATTCTCCGGCTAAAGATCCCGTATGGCTGGAAACTGCTTTTTTCCCCGCCCTGCTTCTTCCCGCCTTTACCGCCAGTATGGGCTTTTTGGCGGAAACCTCGGAAAAAACGTTCATAATCTCCCGCCCTTCTTTTATCCCCTCCAAATAGAGAGCAATAACTTTCGTTTTTGGGTCTTCAACCGCCCACCAGAGAAAATCAGCTAGGGTTACGTCAGCCTCGTTGCCGTAAGAAATGAGAGCGGAAAATCCGTAGTTCTTCTTGAAATTCTCGTCAATCACCGAATCTACCAAAGCTCCCGACTGGGAAATAAAAGCTATTTCTCCCGACTTAGGAAGAGCGGGCGCAAAAGTAGCGTTAAGCAGATTGCCCGGCCTTATAACTCCAAGGCAGTTAGGACCGATAAGGGGAACGCCGGCTTTTCGAGCCGTTTCTTTAATTTTATCTTCCAACAGTTTTCCTTCCTTTCCGCTTTCTCCAAACCCCGAAGAAATTATAATCATCCCTCCGACTTTTTTCTGGCAGCATTCTTCCACCACCTTGGGAACTATTTTGGCAGGAACGGCTATAACGGCTAAATCCACCTCTTCTTGTATGGACATCACCGAAGGGACGCATTTCACCCCGAGAACTTCTTTATGATGGGGATTAACCGCAAAAACCCTCCTCTTGGATTTTCCCTGAAGAGCGTTTTTCATTAAACCCCAGCCGACGCTTTTTTCTTCCGGTTTGGCGCCGATAATAGCCAAGGTTTTCGGGTTAAAGATTCTATTAAGCTTATCCATGGTCAGTTTAAAATAAAACGGGGGTCTGCAACCCAGGCCCCTTTTTCGTTGGCAATAACGGGATTTAAATCAACTTCCTTGATTTCGCTTTCATTTAAAGATAATTCCGATAAAGATAAAAAAATACCAATCAGTTTTTCCAGGTCAACCGCCTTCTGGGACCTGAAGCCCGAAAGCAGCTGGTATCCCTTGGTTTCTTTCATCATTTCCTGAACGTCTTTTTTCTTAAGGGGAGCTATCCTGAAAGAAACGTCTTTTAAGAGTTCTACCATAATGCCTCCCAAGCCGAACATTAAAACCGGCCCGAACTGGGAATCTCTTTTCATGCCGGCTGCCACCTCGACCCCGAAAAGCTGTTTTTGGACTAAAATTCCTTCTTTTTTGATTTTCTTTTTGTTTAATTCGTCCCAGGATTCCTCCAATTCTTTTTTATCTTTTATTCCGGTTTTAACGAGCCCCAAATCGGTTTTATGAATCGGCTCCAATGAAGAAACTTTTAAAACTGCCGGATAGCCGATTTCCCCGGCAAAATCCAAAGCCTCGCTTTTTTCAACAGTAAGCCTGCTCGGGCATAAAGGAATGCCGTAACGAGAAAGAAGCTGCTCGGTTTTTTTGAATCCCAAGGCTTTCATTTTATCTATTATATCGCAAGAGACGGCTTGTGGCAAAATAAAATGGGAGGGGTCCGGCCCCTCCCATTTTATTCACCATCCTGCCATTATTTTATAAGCTTTCCGACTTTAATGGCGTGCATTAAGAGCGTATGAGAATATCCCCATTCGTTATCGTACCAAGACAGCACTT